>CAVUWW010000019.1:0-9938 GCA_963745135.1 uncultured bacterium
AGGATTCCAAAATATTTCCCTGCGAATCCTGCACTTGCAGCACCATCGCTTGCGCGTGTTTTATGCCGTCGTCCGCGAGCACGGAATACGCTTCCGTGGAATCAATCAAGTGAACCGCGCCGCCGCCGAGCACGAGCGACAATCCATAACTCGCCGGATCGGTGAGTGTCGTATAGCCGAAGCTCTGCGCGTTATCAATCACTTTTTGCTCGCCCGCCAAATACAGCATCTTCACCGCCGGCACATTCACGGATTGCGCGAGCGCGTTGCGGATGGATAGGGGGCCAGCGAATGTTTCCTCAAAATCCTGTGGGTGGAAACATTTTTTGTTGGTGCTGGTGTAATCGGGCACCGTCGGGCAGGACGGGTCGGTGCTGAATTCCGTCGGCGTGTCGAAAAGCACGGTGTCGGGCGTATATCCTTCCTGGAAAGCGGTTAAATAGACAAACGGTTTCAATGAGGATCCTGGCTGTCGCAGGCCTTGCGTCGCAACGTCGAAGTTGCCGTCATTTGACCGGTCGAAATAATCCGCCGAGCCGACGAGCGCCAAAATCTGCCCGGTTTGCGGGTCTTCGGCGACAAGCGCGCCATTTGTGGAATCGTATAATTTTATGTTCCGTGCCACACCGTCGGTCACCGCCTTTTCCGCGTCCTGCTGCAGGTTCCAATCAAGCGTTGTTGTGACCTTCAAGCCGCCGGTATCCACCATTGCCTCACCATATTTTTGCACAAGATAATCATCCACCGCCATGACGAAATGCGGCGCCTTGATGCCGCCCTCCGACTGCGGTTGGAAGGTTATTTTCTCGGCGACTGCGGCGTTGTATTGGCTTTTGGTGATTTTGCCCTGGCTTAACATTTGCTGGAGCACCAGCTTCTGCCGGGCGAAAAGGTCGCTTGTGTGGCTACCCCATGGGGAATAATAGCTTGGGGCTTGGGGAAGCGCCGCGAGGATTGCGCTCTCCGCCAGATCGTCTTGCTCCACCGGCACTCCAAAATACGCCTCGCTTGCCGCCTCCACTCCATACAGCGTCGGGCCGTAGGGAACTTGGTTCAAATAAAGCGCGAGAATCTGGTCTTTGGTGTAATACTCGTTCAATTTGATTGCCAAAATCAACTCTTTGAGTTTTCGGATAAAGCTCTGGTTGAGCGTCAAAAACGCCTGCCGCGCGAGCTGCTGGGTGATGGTCGAGCCGCCCTGCCGGATGCCGCCGTGGATGATATCGGTGAACGCGGCGCGCAAAATTGCTTTCCAGTCAAACGCCGGCTCGTTGTAAAAATTCTGGTCCTCAATGGCGAGCGTCGCGTCCTTCACGGTCTGCGGGATTTGGTCGAAGCCGACGATTGTGCGCTCTTGGCCGGCGCTGATCTCGTAAAGCAGGACGGTGCCCGTGCGGTCGTAGATTTTGGTTGACTGGCTGACGCGCTGGTCCGCGATTTCCTGGAATGTTGGCAGGGTCTTTATGAAATACAGGACGACGCAAAAAAAGATGACCGCGAGCGCGGCGAGGATGATGCCTGTGATTTTTAATGTTGCCCTGACTTTTGAATGCGCTCCGCCTGCCATGGCTTTTATTCTACCCTAACGTTACGAAAGTACGAAGGAAAACAAAAACCGTCTTCCCCGCCGATTACGATCGATTTTCAACGCGGTTGGACGACTTGATTCTAGAGAAAACGGTCTTCGTTTTCCTTTGTCCCTTCGTGCTTTCGTAACCCCATAAAAAAACAGCCCTCCGTCGGAATCGGGTCGGAAGGCTGTTTTTGCGGCTATTCGTCCAATTTTTCTTCTTCATCATCCTCCCCGTCGTCCGTATCCGGCTTTGCCATATCGCCATCTTCCAGATCGTCATCGTCTTCCAGATCTTTGCTGTCCGGCACCACGCCTTCCCCGTCCGGGGAATCCTCATCACTCAAAGCCCTGAACGCGAGCCGCAGGTTGAGAAGCTCTGTCGCCATAATTTCAATATGTAAAAAGTACGACCTTTTATTAATTCAACTTTAAGCACGAATTTTCATCAGTATAGGAAAGTGCGTTGCAATGTCAAGCTGTGGATAAGTGAAAAATACGAAGGCGGTCTTCCCGCGGCGATGCGTATCGGGTTTCGCGGGGCTGGACGGCTTAGTTCTAAAGAAGACCGCCTTTGTATTTTTTACCTATCCACATAATCGCCATCGCCAATGCGTCACTCGCATCATGCGAAAATTGCGAAGGGGATCTTCGACTTAATGATTTTTTAATAATTCGTCCCCATTATTGCTATCGCCAATGCGTCGCTTGCGTCATCAATGACCTTCAAATCGCGTTTACCAAGGATTAATCGCACCATTTTCAACATCGCCTTCTTGTCGGCGAAGCCGTATCCCGCGATTCCCGATTTTATCTCATTCGGCGCGTATTCCTTGACGCAAATGCCGCATTCTGCGGCTGAGAGCAGGATGACGCCGCGTGCCTGGGCGACTGCGATTGCGGTTTTCTGGTTTTTGGCGAAAAAAAGCTTCTCGATTGCCAGAACGTCCGGCTGGTATTTTTTAATCAGCTTATCAATCCCTTTTTTGGTTTCCTGGAGCGCCGGAATGTCGTCCGCGCTCGCGATTTCCAAAATCCCCGCCGCGACAAAACGGACGTCGGCATGCTCTTTTTCGATAATGCCGTAGCCGATGCGGCGGGTTCCTGGATCAATTCCTAGTGAGACCATTTCCTTCTGTCATTCTGAGCGAAAGCGAAGAATCCATTGAATTTAATTCAGGGATTCTTCGGCTGGCGCCTTAGAATGACGAAAATTTATAAAATTGCGTTGGTGTAAACATTCTGCACATCGTCATTTTCCTCAAGCGCTTCAACCAGCGCCCCAAGCTTCTTTTTGTCTTCGTCCGAAATTTCCTGCGGAAATTTAGCAACCCATCCGTGTTGATCCGCATCGGTTCCGTGTGAATCCGCGTTTCGAGTAAACGCCCATTGGACGCTTCCACTTTCCGCCCATTTGTCACCGTGTTCCTTGAGGATTGTTTTTATTTCCTGCACGGTGCGGTTCCGGTTGTCGCTGATAGCTTCAATAAGAATCGCGACGCCGCCCGGTCCGTACGCCTCAAAAAGCAATTCTTCCAAGTTTGCGCCCGCCTCAGTCGCTTTTTTGATTGCGCGCTCGATATTGTCCTGCGGCACGCTCATCTCTTTCGCCGTCGCAATCGCGGTGCGCAGACGCGGATTGAAATCCGGGTTCGGCTCCGATTTCGCCGCGGCCGAAATTGCAGCCAGTAGCTTCGAGAAAACCTTCCCGCGCTTCTGGTCGGTGATTTCTTTCTTATGTTTTATTCCCGCCCAGCGTGAATGGCCAGACATGAATAGGGTATAGGGTATGGGGTTTAGGGTATAGGGTGAATACACTGAAATTATAGAACTGATTTGAATAAAAAAAAGCCCCGGCCGCGAACGTGTCGCGGGTCGGGGCTGGAAAGAGCAGTTCTTTTCCTGTCATTCCCGCGAAAGCGGGAATCCAGGTTAATCATCCTGATCCTCCTTTAATACCACCGGTCGACGGGACCATCGACGCGGTAGCCGTGTTGCCGGTCGCCTACGATGCGGATCGGCACGGCAAGCCGGTTGAACGTGTCGAATTGGATTCGCGTCCGGATTTTTACATCCTCCGGATTTTCGCAGACCGCCACGCGGCGGTTGATGCCGATTTTTTTAACGGCATCGAACCAGTTCTGAAGCTCCTGCTTCATTTCCTTCCGGCCGAGCGTTTTTTGTGTGTCGAGTACCTTTTCGAGTTGTTCGATGCGCAGTTTGAGCGTCGGTTCGGACGGGTGACCAGTAAGGAACGCTTCCGTGATCGCCGCTTCGCCGACAATGGATGAATCAGTCGCCCACTCTGGCAGGCCGGTCGCGTTGACGGTTTCCGTCGCAACCGCCGCGCAAGCGCGGGCGATGATGAAGACGTCGCCATACCCCGGGCCAAAGTAGCCGTGCCACGGGTCTGCTCCGCGCGTAAGAAAACCGCGGATGTCTTTGTTGTTGACGACGAGCTGGAGCGGAGCCCCGTCACTCGTGTCGTTCTCGACGTAGACGTCGGTTCCAGGCATGCGCCCGACGCCGACGCTCCACGTCTGTGCGGTGAGCGTCGCCGCCAACAGGAAAACCGGAGCGAAAACGTTTCTCATAAATCACCTCGTGTTGAATTTTGATAGCTTGCCACTGGCTCTATTATAGCATATAAGTCAATTTTCTGTCAAGTTTCTAACCCGCGGGGCATAGGTCTTATTCGGCCGAATAAGACCTATTTACAAACAAGGCGTTAGAAGGTGAATTATAACGGGGAGTGCCTTCTTTAGTGGAATAATTTGTGGATATTTAATATCAATGGCTTCATAGTGAGGAAGGTGTTCCTCACGTGATACAATCAAAGATATGGCTGACGCACCATTGACTGATTTGCAGATAAAATTGGGCAAATTGCGCCGCGAGGGGGAGGAACGCTCCGCCCAGCGGCTTGCGGAGAAATTGAATTTGCCCTACGCCGACCTTTCGAAGATGCCGGTGTCGCTTGACGCGGTGAAAATCGTGCCGGAGCAGGACGCGCGGGACGGCAAGGCGGCGGTGATCGAGGTGAAGTCGTCTGATGTGGCGCTTGTGGCAGCGAACCCGGAATTGCCGGCGACCGAAAAAAGTCATCCATGATTTGGAGGCGCGGAGATTTGCGGTGAAGGTGTTTGTGGTTTCACCATCGAGCTTGGGGGCGGCATTCCATTTTTATAAGTTCATCAAGCCGCAGTCGGAAAATATCACCGGGAAGGTGATGATTTCGAAAAACCAGCTGGAAGAATTAAAGGCGCGGCTCACGACACTTGAGGCGATTAAAAAGGAATTTGAAGGTTTGAATTTCACGAAAACGTCGCCGGTGGACGTCATCCAGATTATTTTGGCCGGCGCGCTCGCGGTGCGGGCGTCGGACATCCACACCGAAGCCGGCGAGCACAAGGCGAAGATACGCCTCCGCATTGACGGCCTGCTCCACGACGCGTTTGATGACCTGCCAATGCGGCCGCTCTATGAGAATTTTGTTTCGCGCATCAAGCTCCTCGCCGGCATGAAGCTGAACGTGCACGACGAGGCGCAGGACGGCCGGTTTACGATCAATCTCGCGGGCAAGGAAGTGGAAATGCGCGTGTCGGTGATTCCGGCGGAGTTCGGCGAGACGATTGTGATGAGAATTCTCGATCCGCAGGCGACGATGGTCGGATTGCCGGACCTCGGCTTACGGGTTGACAACCTAGAGCTCGTCAAGAAATTTCTCGATCGGCCGAACGGCGCGATTTTAAACACCGGTCCCACGGGTTCCGGCAAGACAACGACGCTTTATGCTTTCTTGCGCACCATTAACGATCCGACTCTGAAAATCATCACGCTCGAAGATCCGATTGAGTACCGCATTGAGGGCATTGAACAGACGCAGGTGGACGATGAGGCCGGGTACACGTTTGCAAACGGCCTGCGGGCGATTGTGCGGCAGGATCCGGACGTGATTCTCGTCGGTGAAATCCGCGACCTTGAGACCGCCGACATCGCGATGCAGGCGGCGCTGACCGGCCACTTGGTCTTTTCGACGCTCCACACGAATGATGCCGTCGGCGCCGTACCGAGATTGATCAATCTTGGAGTTAAGGCGGTGAGCATCGGTCCCGCGCTTGCGCTTGTGATCGCCCAGCGGCTCGTGCGCGTGCTGTGCCCTGATTGCAAAAAAGCCGCGCCGCCGGACGAAGAAATGAAAACAAAAATCCAAAAATTCCTCGACCGCTTGCCGGCGCAGGTGGATCGGAAGCCGTATGAAAACATTACGATTTACAATCCCGTCGGCTGCGAGAAGTGCAGCGGCATCGGCTACAAGGGTCGCGTTGGTATCTTCGAATTTTTGCAAGGCGGGCCGGGTCTCGAGCAGACGATTTTGAAGGAAGCGTCCGAGGTCGCCTTGCGCGAAGTGGCAAAGAATCAAGGCATGGTCACGATGCAGGAGGACGGCGTCTTGAAAGCGCTGCTTGGCCAGACGACGTTTGAAGAAGTAAAAAGCGTTACGGGAGAAATCGAATGGTGACAAACAAAAAAGCGCGTGTATGCGCTTTTTCGCCAATTCGCATTATAATGAACCCATGCTCTACAGCGTTTCAGGAACGGTGGCTTTGAAATCCGACCGGTTCGCAGTCATCGAGGCGGGCGGGCTGGGGTTGAAGCTCTTCATGAGCGGGCGGACGATCGCGGCCTTGCCTCCGGAGGGCGTGGCCGTGAAGGTTTTTTCGTATCTGCACATGCGCGAGGATGCGCTGGAACTTTACGGTTTCGGGTCGGAAAAGGAACTCATGTATTTTGAGATGCTGATTTCGGTTTCGGGCGTGGGACCGAAGTCGGCACTTTCGATTTTGGACATCACGAACATGGATGAGCTTGCCGCCGCCATTAAGGAAGGCCGGCCGGAATTGCTCTCGCGCGCGTCGGGCATCGGCAGGAAGACGGCGGAGCGGATCATTTTGGAATTGCGGACGAAAGTGCGATCGGCGGAATCGGGTGCGGTCGTCGAAAAAATGGAAGGCGATGCGGATCTCGTGGAGGCGCTTTCGAATCTCGGCTACCGGCGCGAGGAGGCGCGCGCGGCACTTGGGAAAGTGGACGGGAAAATCACCGGCATAGAGGGGCGGCTGAAGGAAGCGTTGAGGATTTTGGGGAAGAGATGATTTCTCGTCTGTCATTCTGGGCGACAGCGAAGAATCCTTTCTGCGGACAGGATCCCTCGGCAGGCTTGGGATGACAGAAAAAGGACATGTCCACTATCAAAAATAAAATCACCAAGCTTTTCTACAACTTCCCCGGCCTTTTTTCCACCTACCATTTTCTCTGGGCTTGGGCGGGAGCGAAAGTTCACGCGCATCCGAGCGAGAAGATTTTCGTCATTGGCATCACGGGCACAAAGGGCAAGACGACGACGCTCGAGCTTGTGAACGCGGTCTTGGAGGCAGCCGGCAAGAAGACGGCGCTCCTGTCGTCGCTGCGCGAGAAGATTGGTGAAGAAAGCCATAAAAACAAGCTTGGCAATTCGATGCCCGGGCGCGGCTACATCCAGAAATTTTTGGATCGGGCGGTCGCGGCAGGATGCAGTTACGCGCTTGTCGAGGTCACGTCGCAGGGCGTCGTCGCGCACCGGCACCGCTTCATCAATTGGAACATCGGCGTGCTGACGAACCTCGCGCCGGAGCACATTGAGTCGCATGGCTCGTTCGAAAACTACCGCAAAGCGAAGCTGGATTTTTTGAAATATGTCCTCAAGAAAGGCGGCAAGGTTTTCCTGAACCGCGACGACCAGTCGTACGCTTTTTTCACGGTCGCGCTCGGCGGGAAAGCGGAAGAATACACGAAGAATGACGATTGGCTGAAGAATTATTTGCCCAGGGCAGAAAGTGCGGTTCGGTCGGCGCAGGGTGCTTCAACCCGGAAGTTTTTATTGAGCGGATTTAATGAGGAAAACATCGCTGTGGCAGTCGCAATCGCGAAAGATATCGGCATTAACGACAAGATCATCGAGCAGGGAATCATGGGCTTCCAAGGCGTGCCGGGCAGGATGGAGTTTGTGCGCGTCGGCGGATACGCCGCAGTTGTGGATTACGCGCACACGCCGGACTCTCTCGAAGCCGCTTACGGGGCGCTTCGAGAGAGTCAGCTGCCAGCTGCCAACATCCAGCTATCAGCCAGAAGCCAGAAGCTGGAAGCTGCGCCGCGCCTCATCTGCCTCCTCGGCGCTGCGGGCGGAGGCCGCGACAAATGGAAGCGGCCGGAGATGGGGAAAATCGCCGCGCACTATTGCGACACGATAATTTTGACCGACGAGGATCCGTATGACGAAGACCCGGAAGAGATCTTGAACGAAGTCGAGGCGGGCATCAAAGAGATTCCGTATCCGCGCCCGGAGACATTCCGGATTTTAGACCGGCAACAGGCGGTTCAAAAAGCGGCTGAACTCATGCGCCCGGGCGACATTTTGATCGGCACCGGCAAGGGAAGCGAGGATTGGATCCATCTTGCGAAAGGCAAAAAAATCCCATGGAACGAAAAGCGCGCCTTTGAGGACGCGCTGATGCGGAAAAAGTAACTGGGAAGAAAAATGGGGGTGCGTTTGAAAACAGCGGGCTGCAACTGTTTTCAAACCGTTTTTTTGTTTTCTGTCATCCCCGCGCAGGCGGGGATCCATGCTTTCGGATATTCTTAAAATATAACGGGCGCCCCACGGAGGGACGCCCGGTTTGCCAGGGTTACCTGGCAATGCCCCGTTGCAGGGCGAAGAAAGCGGGTGGACGAACCGGTCCACGGGGAGCCATCCCATTCGATGACGCCCGGCGGACCGTTGTTGCGGCCACAACTTTCGGTCGTGCTACGGGAGGAGGTGATGGTGCGGAGGTCGGCGCGGGATCCATCGGATCGGAACCCAATGGAATATTCCAGAGTTGGGCAAGTTTCGCCGCCCTCTGGTCTATATTCCTGTTGGTAAGTGCTAGATTATCTTCCACGTCTCACCTCTTCTCAAAACACGGCCGATGCCATGTGCGGATTGCCGTCCTCCTATGGTTTCCTCGCCTTGGGCACAACCGCCTGGCAAGGAAGACCAACATTGGTCGGAGCCGTCTCGGCAGCGAGCCAACCTCCTTTCGAGTGAAACGGATAAACTGCCGTCTGTAGTACCTCAAAAAATGAGGTCTTGCCATTGTGTCTCCTTGGGATTAAATTTGGGGAGGTTCTATCAGGCATCATAGCATTGGTTGCCTTAAAAAGCAATCATTGGTTAGAAGACGGTCTTCGCCACAAAGGCCATCTTCGATTATAATGAATTCCATGAGATTAACTTTCTTCGGCGGCGTGGGCGAGGCGACGGGGGCAAATTATGTTTTAGAGTCGCAAGGGACAAGGATCATGGTTGACTGCGGCCTGCATCAGGGCAGCCACTATGCCGAACGGGAAAACTTTGAGCCGTTCCCGTACGATCCAAAAAGCATCGCAGCGGTTTTTGTCACGCATGCGCATCTCGACCACATCGGCCGCCTGCCGAGTTTGGTGAAGGCGGGCTTCACCGGGAAAATCTATTCCACCTCGGCGACGAAGGATTTCGCTGAGCTGATGCTGCTTGATTCCGAACATATCCTTTTGAAGGAGGCCGAGCGCGAGCACAAGCCGCCGCTCTACGACGGCGAGGACGTGAAGCGCACAATGACACTGTGGCACCGGTTGGCATATCATCAGAATTTCACCATCGGCGATTTCTCGGTCGAGCTATACGACGCAGGGCACATCCTCGGCTCGGCATTTTACAAAATCACAGCCGAAGGGAAATCAATCGTCTTCTCCGGCGACCTCGGCAACCGTCCGGCGCTCATCATCAAGCCGACGGAAACGGTTGACGCAGCCGACTATTGCCTCATCGAGTCAACCTACGGCGACCGCACGCACGCGAACGTGGGCCAGCGCCGCGAGATGCTTGAGCGCGCGGTGGAGGACACCGTGAAGGCCGGCGGCACGCTTATGATCCCGACTTTCGCGCTCGAGCGCACGCAAGAAATGCTGTACCATTTGCACCAGCTTTTCCAAGAAGGCCGTATCCCGCGCGTGCCGGTCTTCATTGACAGCCCGCTTGCGATCAAGCTCACTGCCATTTATAAAAAATATGAAGGTCTATTTAACGCCGAGACGCAGCATATCGCAAAATCCGGCGACGACATTTTGAATTTCCCCGGCCTGCGGCTCACGCTCACGACCGAGCAGTCAAAGGAAATTAACGATGTGCCATCACCAAAAATAGTCATCGCCGGTTCTGGCATGTCGAACGGCGGCCGGATTTTGCACCACGAAATGCGCTATCTGCCAGACCCCAAAAACTCAATTCTCTTCGTCGGTTACCAGGCGC
>CAVUWW010000020.1:0-4400 GCA_963745135.1 uncultured bacterium
TTGGACAATCACCTGAACAAAATCGGCCGCAAGCCGACCCCTTATAGAGAGACCCCTAGTGGCTCTCTTTTTTTTGCCGAAGCCAACCCGCAAATGGCTCTTTCTATTTATGGCCAACCGGCTCTCAAGCAGGTTCGCAGTCATCAGCAGGGGAAGCCACCCTGTTAAAAGTATCGTATAGACCGGGATGCGAGCGGGTTTTAAGGATACAAACACACACTTGGATTTTATTCTGATATCCGAGGTATAATGACTCTCGTGCCAAACAGCTTAACCAGGACGGATGCGAACAAACTGATTCGGCGCTATTTTCTTAAGAAAGGATTGCCTCTCGACCGCGCCGTCGCGTTTTCGGACGTCTATATCCGTGATTGCGCGTCGCATATTGGAAAGAGAAGCGACATACGTGATTTCGGCACGGAAGTTGCGAAAGGGGTAGCGCTGCTCATCCCGCTTGTGTCGGCAAACATGATGGACGTGACGGAATCGAGAATGGCGATTGCGATCGCCCGGGCGGGAGGGATCGGTTTTATCCACCAGTTTTTGCCGATCGAAAAGAGGGTGCGGGAAGTGGAAAAAGTGAAACGGGCGGACAACGAGATCGTGGAAAACCCATGGTCCGTCCAAGAAGACCTGTGGCTCACGGATGCGCTTCGGTTTGCGCGGGAAAAGGGAATTTCCGGCGTTCTTGTCGTAAGCAAGAATGGCAAGCTTGCGGGAATCCTAACGTCGCGGGACGTGCGATTTGCCGCGCACCGCTTCGGAGAAAAACTGGAAAATGCGAAGGTTAAGGACCTGATGACGCCGATGCCGCTGATTGTTGGCCCGAAAAACATCCGCGTCGAGGAAGCTATGAGGCTTCTCGATGCGCACAAGATAGAAAAGCTCCCCTTAGTTGACCGCGCCATGCGCCCCGTGGGACTTGTGACGGCCAAAGACATTTTAAAACGGGTCGAACATCCGCTTGCGTCGCGCGATAAGAAAGGCCAGCTAATCGTGGGGGCTGCCGTGGGAATTTCCGGCAATTTCCTTGAAGAGGCCGCAGCGCTGGTTCGCGCCAAAGCCGATGTGATTTTGGTTGACACCGCGCGGGGGAATTCAATCCGCGCACGCGACGCGGTCAAGGCGATCCGCAAGAAATTCCCGCAAACGCCGCTCGTGGCCGGAAATGTGGACTCCGCGGAGGGCGCTTCTCTTCTGATGGACGCGGGAGCTACGGGAATCAAAGTAGGCATAGGGCCAGGCTCCGCGTGCAAGACGCGCGTCTCGACCGGTATCGGGGCCCCGCAGCTTTCAGCAGTCGCCGAATGCGCCGCGGTCGCCAATGCCCGGGGGATTCCCGTGATCGCCGATGGCGGCATAAAAAATGGAGGAGATTTTGCCAAAGCGATTGTAGCGGGAGCGGATTGCGTCATGTTGGGAAGCATGCTTGCGGGAACCGAGGAGACGCCTGGAGAGGTTTTCTATGATTCCGGGGAACGCTACAAGCTGTACCGCGGCTCCGCCGGACTTGAAAGCCAGCTGGCGCGTCTCGACCACGGAGGGCTCGACGGTGTCCGCGCGCCGGAAGGCGTCACGCGGAAAATCCTGTTCAAGGGAGAAAGCGTATCCGAAACGATCGAAGGCCTATTGCAAAATCTCCGTTCCTCGATGAGCTATGCGAACTCCCGTACGATTAAGGAATTCCATCACGCAACGTTCCGTCTCCAAACCAGCGCCGGTTACGAAGAAGGCAAGCCCAAAGGTTGAATTTTCATGAATCTTTTTCGAAAGTCGGGCTTGAGCACCGTCCCGTCCCGCGCAGGCATTATCCCGCCAAGCAGGTTCGCACGCCGTCCAACAGGGGAGTAAGCTAAGTTATAATAGCGTCTTGGCATTTGAGCAAACGAAAGACGCCCAATTCAGCCCGGGCGTTTTTCGTTTGCGAAGCGGCCAGGACTCGAACGGGAAGGGGATCGGGATTTTAAGTTTTGAGAGTGATAAAAAAAGCGGCGCATACTAGAAGGTATGGCCGCCAGAACGGTAAAACCGAGGGCTGGTTACTTTGCCTCGGCGGCAATC
The DNA here is from genome assembly GCA_963745135.1 of uncultured bacterium. Classification (GTDB taxonomy): domain Bacteria; phylum Patescibacteriota; class Minisyncoccia; order UBA6257; family 2-01-FULL-56-20; genus REEB161. The sequence goes on from CAVUWW010000020.1 coordinate 2,062, forward strand.
GCCGACTTCCGGAAATGTCGGTTATAGAAACCGATGCCGATTTTGAGAAGCAGCTTTGGGAGCCACCCCGCCTGTTTTTCCTTCACGGAGTCGGCCGCAATGCCATAACCGGCATATTGCGAATAGAAAGCGAGCGAGCCCAGGAAGTACAAAAGTTGGATTTTGCGCGGCCAACGGAACCGCCGCGCCCGCCGGATTATCTCGATCGGCGAATAAAAACTTTTCCAACTTGCCCTGATTTCCGACAGGAGCCTCTCTGCGCTCATGTGGGGATGCTTGATGAGCACGGCGGGCTTGTTGGGATCCTTCCAAAAGCCGTCATATAGGATTTCCACCAGATGCTTTGGGGTTTGCGCGAGCGGATTCCAAGCCGCTTCGGCCCGAAGCTCCCGATCTTTCCTCATCTCGAGAAAATCGACGGTTCCTGGATACGGCGAATAAAGCGTGAACTGCGCCATCACCGTGCCGGAGGCCTTTGCGAATTCCCTCATTGCCCCGATGGTTTCAGGCGTATCGTCCTCCAAGCCGCAGATGATTGAGCTCATGGTGAAAATTCCTTTCTTCTGGATGGCCTGGATGGTTTTCACCATTCTCTCGCCGGTCGGGTTCCACGTCTTCCGGGCAGCCTCCAACCCCTCTTTTGAAAACGATTCCACGCCGATCAAAGCGGCGCGTATCCCCATGTCCCGATGCATGGCTTCGAGATATTCCGGGTCAGTGGCGATCTCGACCGTCATCTGGGTGAAGCCGTACATATCCTTCGGAACGGAACGCCGGTATTCCCGAAAGAATTCCAGCCGTTCCTTGCGGATGCGCTCGAACTCTTTTCGCCTTTTAGCGCTCGGCTCGCGGGCAATCCTTCCCAAAGTAGCCGGGTTGAAATTGTCGTCCGCGAAAACGACAAACCGAAAACCGAGCCCGTAAAGGTCGTTGACCTCCCTGATGATCTTTTCGGCAAGGCGTTGGCGGGGTTCGCGCCCATTGATGGTCCACACCGAGCAAAAGGTGCAATTCTCCGGGCAGCCCGCGACGGTTTGCACTGACGGGAACATATATTTGGCCGGGTTCAAAAGATCCCAGCGGGCGGACTGCATCAGGTTGCCGGGAACCCTGCCTCCGTCATATTGCCGTTTTGGTTTGCCTTCAAAAATGTCCGTTAAGACGCGCTCCCATGCAAGATCGCCGTCGCCCGTCACCACCGAATCGGCACCCGCCTCGAGCGCCTCATCGGGATATATGGTGGCATGGATGCCGCCCATGACCACCACGGCGCCCCGCTCCTTGGCTTGGCGGGCAACGTCATAGCCGCGGCGGCAGTTCCCGGTTGTGATGCCAATCCCGACGATGTCGCCGGGGCGGATCGCCGCAGGATCGAACCGGACGATGGTCTCGTCAATGATCGTCGGCTTGCCGAGATCGGCAGGCGTCGCGCCAGCGAGGACAAAAGGCCACCGCGGCGCGATTAAAGAATACCCAAGCGTCTTTGACGCCGGATTGACTAAAAACACTCTTTGCTCGGGCATACGGCCCCTCCTCCTTTCTTGTCCGTCATCCTGAAGCCCCTTTTGAATTAGAACGCTTCCGGCACGGCGCCGCAAAGCGTGAATCCAATCGCAGTTTGTTAAAGAGCGGGAAAAGAGCAGATATTTCCGCGCTTTTCCCGCCTTACAAGCCCAAAAGCACTGCTAGGATTGCAATATCCGCACATGTCACATCGTTCTAATTCGGTGGGTTTCACGCCAATCATGGACTGCTTACGTCATCATACGTTTTTTCAAAAAATTAACAATAGGGCGCGGCTGGCTTCTCTTCTGATGAATTGACTTTGCGCTTTTATGCGAGCCGCAAGAGGCCGAGATGGCTTAAGCTGCAGATGGTTTTCTCCCGGTCCAGTGTTCTGAATCTGTCCAGATTGGGGAGCAAAAAAAATGGGACCGGCTTTTCGCCCGGTCCTGCTGTTGAAGGAATCAGGGAGCGGATGCCTAGCCGTTCTTTTGCGGCACGTCCACTTGCAGGCCGTTTCCGGTCGTCGTCGCGATTTCAAAGAAACCGTTCGCTGGGTCGCCGGTCGAGAGAAGGAACGGCATGCTGGTCGATGCGTTTATCGTGAAGATTACGCTCTCGCTGTAGGCGGTTTCGGAATCGCCCTGGCACGTGCTGTCGGGCGCGAGCGGGAAATTCGGCGAGGCGGGCGCGTCCGGCGCCTGCATATCGCCCTCCTCGTCCGTGATGAGCCGGAGATTCACCGGGACGCATTGCGCCGTCTGCCCCATTTGGATGTTCACGCTCAAGATAAGCTGGTTGGCCTGGAGCGTGCGCCCATGATCGAGAGCTGCGGT
>CAVUWW010000021.1:0-10374 GCA_963745135.1 uncultured bacterium
CAATCCGAATGCCTCCTCGACGATGACGCTCCAAGCGGTCGCCTCGGCCGATATTCGGGCAGGCAATCGTCCGGCGATCGAGATCGTGGACCCGACCGGCTTTATAAACGCCTCGTCGAGCTTCAAACTTGCCGACTTGATCGGCAAGAAGGTCATCCTGCTCGACTTCTGGACTTACAGCTGCATCAATTGCATCCGCACGTTGCCGTACCTCACGTCGTGGTATCAGAAATACCAAAACGAAGGGCTGGTCGTCGTCGGCATCCACACGCCGGAATTCGATTTTGAGAAAAACATCTCGAATGTGGAGGCGGCCGTCGCGCAATTTGGCATCCAATATCCCGTGGTGCTCGACAGCGATTACGGCACATGGACTGCTTACGGTAACCTGTATTGGCCGCACGAATATCTGATCGACATGGCGGGTTACATCGTTCATGACCAGATCGGGGAAGGGAATTATAGTGAGACCGAAATGGAGATCCAGAAATTACTTGCCGAACGGAGTGCGATTCTCGGTACGGCAACGATGCCGATACCTACTTCCACCGTCTTTGTCGCGTCGAGCACCATCGCGGGAGGGGCGATAAGCCCAGAGACCTATTTCGGCGCCGCGCGCAATGAGTTCCTCGCGAACGGTTCTCCATCGACCCTCGGGACTCAAGTTCTCTCGGAGCCCCAAAACATCGACCTGAATCAGCTTAACCTGGTGGGAAGTTGGAACTTCCAGAACCAGTACGCGACGAACAACGAGGGCGGCGCGAAGATTATTTATGAATATAATTCCGCCAAGGTGTATTTTGTGGCGAGTGGCGTCGCCCCGGGGACCGTTGTTGAAGTGGTACAAGACGGGAAACCCGTAACCACGGCGGCGGGAAGTGACGTGCGAAACGGGAAACTCACGGTAACAGGAAGCAGGCTCTATAACCTCATCAACAATCCGGATGGTTCAGGCGAGCATACGTTGGAGCTCATCATTGATTCTCCCGGACTCCAGGCATTCACATTCACCTTTGGCTAAGACACATGGCAAACGCACAAAACAAAAATCAAATAGCGGTTTTCGCCGGAGGATGCTTCTGGTGCACTGAGGCGTTATTTCAAGAGCTAAAAGGTGTTATTTCCGTAATACCCGGCTACACGGGCGGCAGCGTCAAGAACCCGACTTACGAACAGGTGTGCGCCGGGAAAACAGGCCATGCGGAAGCGACGAAGGTGGAATTCGATCCCAAAAAGATTTCCTATAAGGACCTTCTCACCGTATTTTTTGCAACGCACGATCCTACGACGCTCAATCGGCAGGGAAACGATGTCGGCACCCAATACCGTTCGGCAGTGTTCTATACGAATGAGGAGCAGAAAAGGGATGCCGAAGCGTTCATGGGAAGAATTAACGAGTCTGACCCAAAAGTCGTGACGGAGATAAGCCCGCTCGGACCGTTCTACGAGGCAGAGGGATACCATCGGCAGTACTATCGCAATAACGCTACCGCGCCGTATTGCCAGATCGTCATCAATCCTAAGTTAGAGAAGTTAAAAGCCAGATTCAACGAACTTCTCAAGGAGTCAGAAAAATAAATCTAAAAATAAACCAATGGACAATAAAAACATAAAAAAAGACGATGAGCTTTCGCCGGAATTGCGCCATGTGGCGCGTGAGGGCGGAACGGAGACGCCCTTCACCGGAAAATACGTGAACAATCATGAAAAGGGAACGTACAAATGCGCAATCTGCGGCGCCGAATTATTTTCGTCCGATACGAAATTCGATTCGGGGACCGGCTGGCCGAGCTTCACCGAACCCGCGAATTTGGAGCATATCGAGTTGCGTCCGGATCCCGATGGCAATCGCACCGAAGTCGTTTGCAAGAACTGCGGCGCGCACCTCGGCCACGTATTTGATGACGGTCCGAAAGAGAAGGGCGGCAAGCGCTATTGCATAAATTCCGTTTGCCTAGAACTGGAAAAGAAAAAAGAATAATGCAGATCGGGACGTATCCTTTGAGCGGGAGCCGGCAAACGATTACGGCATCGCATATGTTCAGAAATTGAACACATGATTTTTGATAAAAATCTCTTGCGCTGAACCAAAATTTCGGGTATACTGTAAGCAATAAGTCCGAACGGACTTACACCTTTGCGAAAAAGTATTCCCGTGGCGATCCCTGTTCGCTACCGGAATGCGCTGTTTCGCAAAGGCGGCGCACTCTGGTACGAACCGGCACCAAACTGGGAAACCATATCTTGGCGCACGGGGATTCCACTGATCCGGAGTTCGTGTCGCGCGTCAACCGCAACGCGGAAAATCGGGCGTGCGATCCCTGCAACTGCAACTGCAACCAAGGTTGCGACGACGTGCAGTGCCGTTGCAACTAGCGGGTCAAACCTACTGAGGCGGAGTTTATCTCCGCCTCCTCTTTTTTTGTGATGCTTTTTTAAAACTTCGGGCGGGGGTTGCGAAAGCGGAAGTTATCGCTTTTTGCCGGAAAAGGTACTGCCGAACTGGCTTCCCAGTACCCGTTCTTGTCGCCCGCCGCAGCAATCCACGCGCCCATCAGCTCCCGATATATGTTTTTCTTGGTTTCCATGGTCATACCGACCACGGTAACCGAATTATTATCTACCCGTAAGGTTTCGGTAACCTTTTTTATTATCTACAACGTCATGTGTTCAAAATGTGAATGAGGGTATATAATGGCTATATGGAGTGGTTCATATATATAGTTTTCGTCATCGTCATTATTCTCCTCGCAGGGATCAAGGTGATAAAGGAGTATCAGCGAGCGGTCGTATTCCGCTTGGGTCGCCTCGTGGGTGCGCGCGGTCCGGGCTTGATTTACATTCTCCCGATTCTTGAGAAGATGGTGCGGGTCGGCCTCCGCACCGTCACCATGAACATCCCGTCGCAGAAGATCATCACGAAGGATAACGTGTCGATAGATATCGCGGCGGTGGCGTATTATCACGTGGTGGATGCTCCAAAATCCGTGGTTGCGATCGAGAACGTCCACGATGCCGTGAACCAGATCAGCCAGACTACCGTGAGGAACGTCGTGGGCCAGTTCATGCTCGACCAATTTTTATCGCAGACCGTCGATATCAATGAAAAGATAAAGAATGTGATAGATGTCCATACGGAGCCATGGGGTATCCAGGTGACCGCGGTTGAGATTAAGGATGTCATCTTGCCCGACAACATGCAGCGGGCGATGGCGAAGGAAGCGGAGGCCGAACGCGAACGCAGGGCGAAAATCGTCGCCGCGCAAGGCGAATTCCAGGCGGCCGAGAAATTGGGGCAGGCGGCCGAGATCATCGCCAAACATCCGGTGGCCCTCCAGCTCCGCACGCTCCAGACGATGGCGGAAATCGCAACCGAAAAGAACTCCACGATCATCTTCCCGGCGCAGTTCATGACGACGGTCAAAGAGGCGCTCGAAACGCTTCGGCTGGACGAGAAGAATAAATGAAGAGAAGAAAGGTGAACCCTAAAGTTCACACTGAACTTTAGGGATGGAAAAGGAAAGCAGGAAAAATGCGGGCTAAAACAGTATCCTAAAGTCCACCATGAACCATAGCGCCGCGTGGGCGAAACGTTAGAGAAGAAAAAAGAAGACCGTCTTCCCAAAAAGAAGACGGTCTTCTTTTTTCTTCCGTTTAGCCCATCGTGTTGTTGCTTTTAGCTCCCATCTTATGGCGGCGCTTTCCTCCTAAGAGCTTTCCGCTCAGCTTATACGTTACTGTGGTTGCGGTGGTTTGGGCGGTCATCCTCTGCGCCATATGGTTCTTGAGACCTGAGCAATTCGCTACCTTTGCCCTTGTTTGCTTAGGATTTGCGCTTGGCATGCTCGCCATGTATATCGCGGTGCATCTCTATAAGTGGCGATAAAAAGGATTCTGCCGTAGGAAACAGCTTCAGAAATGGGGCTATTTTTGTGCTACAATAAGTCCATGGACAACAAAATGGTGGATCATGCGATGGTGACGACGGCGTTCGAACTCGATAACTACCGTATCGTAAAGAATCTGGGAGTAGCAAGAGGCATCATCGTTCGCTCCCGCAACATCTTCGGCTCCATCGGCGCGGGGTTGCAGACGCTCGTCGGAGGCAATATTTCGCTGTTTACGAAACTCTGCGAGAAGACACGCTCCGACGCGTTCGACCTCATGCTGGAACACGCGGCGGAGATGGGGGCCGATGCGGTCATCGGCGCACGTTACGACGCGACGGAAATTATGAGGGGCGTGACGGAGGTTCTGGCGTACGGGACTGCGGTCGTCGTGGAACCCAAGGGCTAGAATAATGGCGCAGGGGAAAGCAGGCTCATTCTCGTATATATAATGATGGTATGGCGCATAAGCGGAACGGCAAGAAAATTCTCGCAATCGTTGCCGTTTGCGCGGTCGCGATAGGAGGTATTATTCTCATCCCGCGGTTGGTGACGATTAATGGTTCGGCAGTCCCGATGCCAACCGGCATGGATCCCAATTTTCTCGAACAAGTGGACGAGTGTTTCATTCCGACCGCAGCGGCTTATGGATACGCGCTTCGCGTCACGTCGGGCTTCCGCTCAATGACGGAACAGGCGCAGGTATATGATGACGGCCGCGATGGGAGTGGGACGATCGTCTCCGAGGCGCCGCCGGGCCATAGCCTCCATAATTACGGTTATGCGGTGGATATCGTCGACCGATGGAGGGGATATGACATTGACTGGACGAAGCTGATTGCCATCGGCGCCTATTGCCATCTTGAAAATGGCGGTTCCGGCGACCTTCCGCACTTCGAATACGGGGGCGGCCTTACGACCGACGATTTCGCGGCGGGCCTGCGGCCTCCGTTGCTCGCCTTGCCGTGCCCCCTTATGGCGACCCGCGCGGCGGAGAGCCAGCCGCTCACCCTCGCGGACCTCAAAAGCTGCAATGCGCCGGATTTTTAAGAAGAAGAGGATAAAAAATGCCCCGATTGGGTCGGGGCTTCGCGATGGTCAGTTTTTTGATTTTTGAATTGCTAATTCGCCGGTTGCAGCTGCTCGCGGATCTCGTAATGGAGCCGGAATTCTCCAACATTCCCGGCGCCGACTTCTTGAACCGCAGCGGTTACAACCAGACTGCCGACGAAGATGTCGGCTTCCACGGGCGGCAGGTTCGTGGCAATCGCCGCGTTCCTCGCGCCGAAATCGCGTTCCGTGCCGTTTGGCATACGCGCGTACAAACATGGCATAAAGATACTCCTAAGTGGAATCAACTGATAAAAATGTACCGCCAACGGGGTCGTTCGGTCAAGTTTGCTATGATTACAGAAAGGCCGGGTTTGTGTTGCTAACCACTAACCATCATGGACATCTCTATTGCCATCGCTCAAGTTTTGGGAATCTTTTTCGTACTCGTCGGACTGTCAATGGTCGCCCAGAGCAAGGCGACCGCTGCCGCCATCGAAGCGTCGGTCGAGAATAAGGGCACGCTGTGGCTGTGGGGGTTCATTGCGTTGCTTGTCGGTGCGGTAATCATCGTACTGAACAATGCATGGGCCTCGGGCCTGCAGCTGCTCGTTACCGTCATCGGATGGATTGCATTACTCAAGGGAATTTTCATCCTGTTCTTCCCCGGCGCCGCCGTTTCGCTTTACCGGAAATTCAATATGAGCGGCATGCTCGTGTTCTGCGGCGTGGTCGCGTTCGTCCTCGGCCTGGTTTTGATCTATTGGTGATGCAGCAGTGAAAAAGACAGCTCCAAAGGTGGGGCTGTTTTTTTGTTACAATTATTTCAATGGAACAAGAAAAATCGGGATTCGCTTTGCTTGAGGCCATCATAACGGTCGCCATTATTGCCGTGCTCGCGGTCGCCATTTTGAAGATTGAATTTCCTCAGCCCGGGGGCGCGACGATCCAGCAAGGGGGAGGCGGGGCTGAAGCAGGCGGAACAGCTCGAGCAGCAGCTCAACGCGCAAACCCCAAAGCGACAGGACCAGGTTGATAAGCTCACTCGATAGCAATATTGGTTTTCTTGACTATTTTCCGGCAGGCGATACACTGCCATCAGTTCCAAGTGGGGGAATTGAAATGACAGCTGATTGCTCGATTTACATCATCGGATTCCTTGCGATATTGATTTTTCTGTATTGGATGAAAAGAAACGGAGACCGCGAACTGGCGGCGATGCATCGCTGGTGCAACATGGGAGATGTTTTCCATGAATTGCGGGATGATCCGTTCATGACCACGGCGAAATGGAGAGACCTGCTTCCGCTGTTCGAAGAGGCTGACCATGCCTTCGCTAGAACTCACCCGCACCTGAAAAAATCCACCCGCTATGCGGATTTGGTGCGACAGGAAATCAACGGTTCGCCTTACGAGGAGATCGGCTCGCCATGAATTTCGCGGCGAGCTTTTTTGTTATACTGGAGATTATCTTCCTTTCATGACCCCGCAGAACATCGCCCATCTTCTTATTGAATACCGCTATTGGATTTTGGTCCCGCTCGCGGTCATCGAAGGTCCGATTATCTCGTTCATTTCCGGAACGCTTGCGTCGCTCGGATATTTCAATATTTACGCGCTTGCCGTATTTTTCTTCGCGCGCGACATGATCGTGGACGGATTCCTGTACGGCTTGGGATATTTCGGCACTCGGACATCGTTCGTGCAGAGGATACTCCGAAAGATGAAGGTGGAGGAAGGCGAGCTCGACGAGCTGCGGCAATTATGGGAACAGCATCCCGCGCGGACCATGTTTCTCGGCAAATTCTCTTACGGCATCGCGCAGTCGTTCATTGTGGTGGCTGGCGCGGTGAAAATGGACTTGCGGAAATTTTTCGGTTACGGCGCGCTTGCCGCAGTCGCGCAATACGTTTCGCTTCTCTTTCTCGGCTATTTCTTCGGCAGCGCGCTCGGCGGGAATGCGTCGGCAATCATCAATAACATCCAATACATTATCGCCGGGGCTGTGCTTATCATCTCGGGATATTACGTTTTCCGCTGGTATATGCGGCGGAAATTTTCTTCCGGCCGGAACCCGCCTTAAAAATAGCTTCAAATTTTGGCTTGTTGGCACGCATGCATCCGGGGGAATGCCGCAGATAGTCCACAGGAAAAACTTCAGAAGCGGGCTTTTTCTGTTATCATAATCACATGGTTAAAAAGACGGAATTATACCTTCGGAACGTCATTTTCGGGGTTGCTGACAGCTTGGTCTCGACCGTCGGCCTCTTGGCCGGCATTGATGTCGCCGGCACGTCGCGCCACATCATCGTCCTCACAGGAATCGTGTACGCTTTCGTTGAGGCATTCTCGATGGCCGTTGGCAGTTTCCTATCCGAGCAGACCGCCGAAGAATACGAGGTGAAAAGAGAAGTTTCGGATGGCGGGCCGTTCGCCGCAGGCGCCGTGATGTTCGTCGCTTTCATACTGGCGTCGTTCATTCCCATCGTCCCTTATATCCTGTTCGGATTGGCCGGAGCGTTGTGGCTTTCCATCGGACTTTCGATAATTGCCCTCTTTATTGTCGGCATCGTAAGCGCAAAGATCGTAAAAGTGGATGTCTGGAGCCACGGCGTCAAAATGATGCTCCTCGGCGGCGCGGCGATCGTGATCGGCGTTATCGTCGGAAAATTCATAAAGGCGGGATAGCTATTCCGCAGATGGCATAATATCCCTATGGCAAATTTTGGTTTAATTATTTTGGCTCTGTGGATTTTTTTCTGGATATATTGGCTAGCCCCCATCCCGAAAATAGTCCGCCCGCGATCTGGACCAAACGCCGCAAGGGCAAGGCGCAAGGGTGAATCGTAGCGAGCTACCACTCGCCCGCAGTAACGCAGCCATTGCGGCGTTTGGACGGATCCCTCCGGGTTGCCGCGCCAGTCCGCCCGATCGCGGCGTTGAGCCTTCGGGGCCATAGCCCGCTATTGTCCCCTCGGCTCCGCCTGGCGCTCGGGCGGATGGCGGGCAACGCGGGCTGGACTATTTTCGGGATGGGGGCTAATTTCGGCGCGCGGCGCGAAGAAGAACGTCGGCGGCAAGGGCGGCGCTTGGGCGCATGGCGCGGGCGGGCGCGTCCTATTTGCGGCCGTCATCATCGCCATTTTTTTCCTGCTAGAGCCGACCGTTTCCTCTTGGCAGATTCCTGGATATGGCGGTCAGGGCGGCACCGCTTCAAATCCCGTGGTTCAAATCGTCGGCATGGCGCTCTGCGCTGCAGGCATCGCGTTCGCGATCTGGGCGCGCCGGCATAGACCCCCTTTCCATAATCTCTCCGCCCGCGATCTGGACCAAACGCCGCAAGGGCAAGGCGCGACGACGAAGGTGTAGTTCCACTACTCCGAGGAGGAACAACGCAGCCATTGCGGCAATTGGCCAGATCCCGAAGGGTTGCGGTCATTTTGCCCGATCGCGTTGTTGGGGCTCGGAGCCATGGCAACCGCCATTGTCTCCTTCGCCCCGCCTAGCGCTAGGGCAAAATGGCTCGCAACGCGGGCAGGAGATATTATGGAAAGGGGGTCAGGGCAGGAATTGGAGCTCGATTCCTTCCGTTAAAGAGGGACATGAGCTTGTCACTTCCGGCTCGTACCAGTTTGTTCGCCATCCGATTTATACTGGAATTTTGCTCGCCGCCTTCGGCTCGGCGCTCGTCGTCGGACTTTCGTGGTTCATCGTGTTCGCCTTTGTCTGCTTTATTTTCATAGCGCGGGTGAACGTGGAGGAGCGTCTCATGATGGAGCAGTTCCCGGACTAGTATCCGGAGTATAAAAAGAGAACCAAAGCGCTCATTCCGTTCGTGTTGTAGTGTTATTATCAATACATAAATTCACGCCAGAACATTTCAAAGGAAATCCGGAATCGTTGCGCGAAACCGGCGCTATTGGAGAAAAAATAGATGAGGTTGGGCAAAGGATTGTGGAAACCGATGCGGTTATTGCGGATGCGGAAAACCATCTCCGGGAATTGACGGATGACATGGCGAAGCAGCAGGCCGAAATGGCGGGCATGAAAATTGCCGGAGCGGAGGAATCGGATTTAGAGAAGGAAAGGGAGTTCTTGGACAAAATGGAAGCTGCTGCGAAAGACGCAAAAGCGATGCTTGAAAAATTGCATGGAGTGAGGAAGATCTTTGCGCAAGGATTGGAGGATCTCAAAGCGTTACAAGAGAAGATGTTAGAAACCCTTGAGAGATTTGATTCTGGCACAAAACAGTAAAAAAATCCTCTTGCGGAAATATTATCTGGAAGGGCGGCCGAAAGCCGTCTTTTTGGCGTAACCCTTGAAAAACAAGGTATAAAGTGTGAATATATAGTCACTATTGGCTATTGGCTAGTGGCTAATCTCATGTACGAATTCAAGACCGAAACCTTCAGCGGGCCGCTCGAGAAACTGCTCGAGCTCATTGAGGCGCAGAAGATGGACGTGAGCGAGGTGAGCATGGCGAAGGTCACGGACGACTTTTTGAAATATCTTGAGAAGATTAAGAACAATGAGTATGACGATGGCAGAAAAGTCGAGGCGATTTTCCATACTGACCTGCGGGTGCTCGCGGATTTCATTTCGGTCGCGAGCAAGCTGATTTTTTTGAAATCGAAGCACTTGCTGCCGGGGCTCGCGCTCACGGAGGAAGAGGAGGCGGACATCAAGGAATTGGAGGGCCGGTTGAAAATTTACCAGGAATTGAAGCCGGCACTGAAGCATTTGGCGAGGATGTGGCGCGAGAGCCACCGCGCGTACAGCCGGCCATATTTTTTTACCCTCCCAAGTTTTGCGCGGCAAAATTTGGGAGGGCAAGGGCCGCTCGTTTTTCACCCGGGCAGGAATGTAGATCTGGAGTCGCTCACGGCTTCGCTCGGCCGGATTTTCGAGACCATCAAGACCTACGAGCTCGAAACGGACGTCATCAAGGAGAAAATCATTTCACTTGAGGAAAAGGTGGCAGAAATTCTGGAAAGGATCCAAAAGGAAGGGGACATGCGTTTCAGGCATTTGACAAAGGAACAATCCAGGACGGAGATGATCGTCGTGTTCCTTGCAATCCTCCACTTGGCGCGCGAGCAGATCGTCCTGCTTGAGCAAATGGAGAATTTTTCTGATATAATGGTGCGGAGGAAAAAATGAAAATAGGGTATAGGGTTTCGGGTATAGGGTGCGGAACCCTGGACCCTGGACCCTAGACCCTAGGCCCTTTTATGGAAAACCTTGAACAAAAATTGGCTTCACTTGAGGCATTATTATTCATCCACGGCGAGCCTCTGACGCACAAGAAAATCGGGGCGGTTTTGCAGCTTGAAGACGGTGAGTGCGGCGTCTTGATCGAGGAGTTGAAAAAGAAGTTGGATGACGGCGCGCGCGGGTTGCAGCTCGTTTCCGACCGCGAAAAGATTGCACGGCGATT
>CAVUWW010000022.1:0-23469 GCA_963745135.1 uncultured bacterium
GCTGGAAGACCATGAGGATGCCGAGCAGATATTCCGCGAATGGGCGCAGTACGGGATTCCCCGCCGCCCAAATGTCGAAATTGGCGAAGCAGCGCATGAATTGGCAATGTTGGCCGGCGGGCGTCGGGCCGTTGGCAAATGAAGTGAGGATTGCTTGCGTATCGGAGACTTGCTTCGCGATCGGGTAATGGGCGGTGAAGAGGAAATAGACCGGATAGACGATTAAGATGTAACCGATGGCGAAAATTAAAACCACTTGCCAAAGGTAGCGCCAACCTCGCGCGAAGAAAGTTTTGAATCGTCGTCCGCGGCCAGAGCCCGTCCCCCAAATAGCCGTTTCGGAGAGTCCGCGGTACTCGCGGTTATTTTCGGCTGAAAACGATGATTTCCTTCGCGGGATACCTCCAGTATCCCTTGTCGGAAGATCATCGTTTTCATCTCGAAAATCCCTCGCGAGCACCTGCGGCCTATTTGGGGGACGGGCTCCCGAATTCCAATGCGTGATGACCTCCCGGAGCCAGAGCGCAAAGACCACAAAGAGAAAAATCGGTATCAAAAACGGCGTGGAGAATTTGGTGAGCTGCGCGACGCCAAAGGCGAGTCCGGCAAAGAATAGCTTTTTGATGGGAGTCTTCGAAGACTCCCATCGAAGATTCCCATCGGAATCCAGAAACTTCAGGAAAAAATACGTTGCGAAGACGATGCCGAACGTCGCGCCGACATCGGTCGTCACGTAATGCCCATTTGCGAGCACGGTGGGGGAGAGCGCGAAAAGCGTGGTCGGAAGCAGCGCCCACCAGTCGCCCAACAAGCTTCGCGCCAGCAAGAAAATAAAAATAATTGTGAGGATCGTGAGCAAAATCGGCATGATGCGCGCCCATTGGATGATCGCGTTCGCGTCATTGCCGGACTGATAGAGGAACGCGCGGCCCATGTCCCATTCGCCGTTCACGGCGGTAGTCCAAGCGGCGGTATTCGTCGGGAAAACAGGGTTCAAAAAAAGCACGGGCAGCATGGCGAGCGCCTTCACGAGCGGCGGATGCTCCGGATTCAAGCGGTAATCGAGATTGTGGACGTATCCGTAGCCGGCCGGAATGTGGGCAAGCTCGTCGTCAATTGCCGAGTCCGTGCGCGAGGCCCAGAGCATGAAAGAAAATGAAATCAAGCAAAGCAAAACCAAAGTCCAAATGGCAAAAGCGGAGGAGAGTTTGCGGGCAAACGGGAGCATGTATTGAATTGTACAATATTTGATTCTGTGATACAGTGCGGGTAGTCATTTGTCACTTTACAAGGAGAGAACCGATGGGAAATTCAGAGTCGATTTTTTTGAGTCCGGTTGGGGCTGGTTTTACGGGTCCCGTGAGACCCGTGACCAAACCACCATCTGACAAGAAGCCCCAAAAGAAGCATCCCCGCCGCGAGCGGACGGATGACGCCGAATGCGAAGAGGGGACGGCCACGCTGACTCCCCGGGAATGGGAGATTGTCGCGCTTATCATAGCGACGGCGATGAAAAATAAAAAGCTGGCGCGCGCCCTCGGCGTTAGCTACGGAACAATGAAGGTATACTTGAGCCACATTCTGCAAAAATTGGGATTGGAGAATCGAGGGGAGTTGGCGCTCTGGTGGAATTCCCAATTGAACGGAGGTGAATCATGGAAGCCGACGTTAAAGAGCTAGAATGCTCCGATATAAGGCGTTTTTCGGAACAGCCGCGCCAGTATTTCAACAAACAGAGAATGAAGGAGCTCCAAGCCAGCATCGAAGAGATTGGACAGAGGCGGCCAGGCACGGTGAGGGCGTTGCCGAAGGGCGATACGCACAAATACGAGCTGGTTGACGGCGAAAGGCGGTGGTTGGCTTGTCAAAAAGCCGGGATACCCTTCTCCGCGGTGATACGTAAGGATATCAATGAAGTAAGATATCAATTTTTGGAATCTTTCATTGCGAATGGAACCCAAGAGACCCTCACCACGGTGGAGCAGATGAACGCGATCCTCCGGATAAAGAGAGATTTTAAGGCGACCAACAAAAGGGTTGCCGAACTCATCGGCAGATCGGAGGATTGGGTGGCGGAGCGCGCGGTGCTCAGAAAACTGGATCTGAAGGTCATCGAGATGATGTCGTCGGAGCAGAAGCAGGATTGCCTCTCCTTTTCCCACGGCCTTCTTCTCGTGAAACTCCCTCCCGAGAGACAGGTGCGCATAGCAGAGATTATCGTCGGAGAAAAACTGAAGACGCACCAAGTCAGGGATGTCATTCGGAACGACCATACCATCATCGGCGCGCCAGGACACGAGTTCTTGAAGTATATGACGTTATTGAAGCGCGCCCGGGAAACATCAGAGGTCTTGAAGGACAAAAAGCGCGGCTTCGCGCTGGTGCTTGCGGACCGCTCCAGGCGCGAGGTCGAGCTCATGGGGGAAATCGGGGATCAGGCGATTAAAAACCTGACGATTGTCAAGGAAGCCCTCGATCGAATTTTGAGGGACCGACGCAATGACGGCCTCGTCGCTTAAATAGCCAATACATCCGCTTGAATGCAAGCGGATTTTTATTTCCCGTGTCGTGTTAAGATGAACTCATGGACATCCCGCGGCCGCCGAAGAAGAAGCTTCTTGAAAAACTGGTTCCGAAGCGGCGGTTTTTTGAAAATCTCAAGCCCGCTGCGATTTTGCGGCGCGAACGGATGGAGGCCGGGCAATCGCGCTTGCCTCGGGGCGTCATGTGGGGCATCGTCGCGCTCGTCGTTTTGTTCATCGTCGGATTCACCATCGTTTTTTTTGTCGCCAAGCATAAAGTGGCCAGCTCAATCGCTTCCCGCGAAAGTACGCTTCAGGCCGGCATTACGGACCTCCAAAACCTTGACACGCAGGGCGCGCAGGAAAAGTTTTCATCGATCAGCGGCGACATTACGAACTTGTCAGGCGCCCTGCAGGATCTCGGCTCGCTCTTTAGCGCCGGTTCCGGCGCCATCGGCTCGTTCAGCGACCTCACAAAGCAGCTGGCGTCGCTTTCGGGACAGATTGACGCCGTAAAATCGGACCTGTTCGTCTTTGCGAGCGCGGGTTCGACAGGCTCACCGCAGGACGGCCAAAGCAATCTCGTTTCCGATTTGAACGCCGCGCGCATAACCTTGGCAGCGATCGACACCGACACGAACCAGCTTTCGTCTGCCGCGTCCTTCATGGGCAGCAGTTCGCCGCTTTCGGGCAACGATTACATATCGCTCAAAACGCAGCTCGCCGGCGCAGAAAGTTTCCTGGACGCGTTCGTGCCGTGGCTCGCGACGAGCACGCCGCATCATGTGCTCGTGCTCTTGCAAAATCCGTCGGAAATCCGGCCGGCCGGGGGATTTCTTGGAAGCTATGCCGACATCACGCTCGCGAGCGGGACCATCACCGACGTTTCCGTGCACGACATCGCCGATGCCGATGTGGCGTTCAAGCAGAACATCGTGCCGCCAAAGCCGCTCCAGCTCGAGGTGACGCGCTTCCGCCCGGCGGACGCGAATTGGTTCTTCGATTTCCCGACTTCGGCGAGCGAGACAATTTGGTTTTTTGAGCATCCAACCTCCAACCTCCAAGCCATAAGCTCTACGACCTACGATGGCGCGATTGCCGTCTCCCCAAAAATCGTGAGCGACCTTTTATCAGTGACCGGCGCGCTTACCGTTGATAAGACGCAATTCACGTCAGATAATTTCCTTATTCAAATTCAAAATCTGGTTCAGCAAGGGCAGGCCACCTCTGCAACATACCCGAAGCAAGTCCTGCGCGACCTTGCATCGGCAATATTCCAAAAGCTCGTCTCTTCAACCGACGCGCAAAGGCAGGACCTCCTCGGCATGGCGCTTGATTGGGCGGACAAAAAAGACGTGATGGCATATTTCAAAAACCCCGTTTTCGAAAATTTTTTGGCGAGCTACGGCGCGGCTGGCGAGGTGTACAGCCTGCCGCAAAATTTCAACGGCGATTATCTGGCGCTCGTTGACGCGAACGTGAACGGCCAAAAATCGGACCTCTATGTTTCCTCGACGGTGGCGTGGGTCGGGCAAATCGGCGCGGACGGCACAATGACGGACGAGCTTTCCGTGACGCGCAAGCACGACGGCAACACAAGCAAATATTGGTGGTACCAGGCGCCAAGCCAGGATTACCTGCAGGTCTTCGTGCCGGACGCGAGCGCGCTTACAAACGAAAGCGGCGGCGTCAAAAAAACGATCACTGCGCCGGTGAACTACGCCCGCAGCGGTTATTCGACGGATCCATTGGTGGTTTCAATCGAGTCGAGCGTGCAAGCGTTTTTTGCCTATCCGGCCGTGACGGCGCACGAGGAATCCGGCAAAGAAGTTTTCGCGACGTGGGCGAAAGTTTCCAAAGGGCAATCGACGACCGTCTCGTTCAGCTACACGCACCGTTTGTTTATCGTGCCGGCGCCGGGCGTGCAATACCAATTCGTTTTCGAAAAGCAGGCAGGCACGAACCGCGATTATTCATTTGAAGTTGACGCCCCGCTCGGCTACGTCTTTGCCGAAAACGGCATTGCGTCGTGGACGTTGCAAACAGACGACCCGCCCGGGAGGATAATCGTTGATTTGACGCTGGAGAAATTATGAAGATACCCCATCCTGACGGATGGGGTATCTTCTCCCTCTTCGCCGCTCCGGAGGAGCGGCGTCCCATTGGCCGCCCCGGGCGGCCAATGGGACCAAACTTCATCCGCACCCCTACGGGTGTGGTTTTAAGTTTGGAGAGTGATAAATTTTCCGTCATCCTGAGCGACGCGAAGGATCCCAGGAATCAATTTTCAATTCGCAATTTTCAGACAATGTATCAATTTTCAATGTCTTAATTGGATCGTTGCTTCATTGAAAATTGATTGGAAATTGAAAATTGCCGCTTGAAAATTATGCCCATGGATTCTTCGGCTGTCGCCTCAGAATGACAAGGGAAGGGGATTACGCTATGCTATGCCCATATGGAAAGCGGCTCGAATATCCGAAACTTCGTCATAATCGCCCATATTGACTCCGGCAAATCCACTTTGGCGGACCGGTTTTTGGAGATTACGGGAACGGTGCCGATGCGCTCGATGCAAGCGCAGTATTTGGACCGGATGCCGCTCGAGCGCGAGCGGGGGATTACGATTAAAATGGCGCCCGTCAGAATGAGCTATGAGCTTAGAGCTTCGAGCTTGGATAAATCAAATCCAACCTCCAACCTCCAAGCTCCAAGCTCTTATGTCTTAAATCTCATTGACACGCCGGGGCATTCGGACTTCTCCTATGAAGTTTCCCGGGCGCTCGCTGCCGTTGAAGGTGCTATCTTGCTCATTGACGGCACACGCGGCATCCAGGCGCAGACGCTCTCAAACTTGCGCGCGGCGCAGAAAGTGGGACTCACGATTATTCCCGCGGTCAATAAAATTGACTTGGCTTTGCCACGCATTGAAAAAGTAATCGAGTCAGTGGCGGCTCTTCTCGGCGTTCCGAAGGAAAGCGTATTCAAAGTTTCGGCAAAGACCGGCGCAGGTGTGCGGGAACTCCTTGAAGAAGCGATCAGGAAAGTTCCTGCACCGCGGACAGGCGCGGACTTGCCTTGCGAACAGTCACAGTCGCGGACAATCGATTCGTCAGCGTTAGTCCGCGGAGAAGGTCAGCGTCAGTCCGCTATGCCCGCTAGGGCATTGATCTTCGATTCCCTCTATGACGATCACAAAGGGATCATTGCCAACGTCCGAGTGTTTGACGGCGAATTCAAAACGGAGGACATGGAATTGATCGCGTCCGGAGCAAAATTCAAGCCGAAGGAAGTCGGCTTTTTTGCCCCCGACCTGAAAGTCGCGCTGAAACTTTCAAGCGGCGAGATCGGTTACGTCGCGACCGGCCTGAAGGAACCGTCGCTCGTGAAAATCGGCGATACGCTGACGCAGCCGCCAGCCGCCAGCTGGAAGCCGGAAGCTGCGTTAGCGGGCTACCGCGAACCCGCGCCCGTTGTCTTCATTTCCTTCTATCCCGACGGCGCGACCAAATTCGATGACTTGAAGCGTGCGTTCGAGCGATTGCGCCTGAACGACGCCGCGTTGAGCTTCGAACCGGACTCGAACGAAGCGCTTGGCAGGGGATTAAAAGTCGGTTTTCTGGGGCAATTGCATTTCGAGATAACATCCAGCCGCCTCCAAAGCGAATACAATTTGGAATTTTTGACGAGCTTCCCCTCTGTCGCTTATCGCATTATGGACCGCGGCGAAATTAAAATCATCAAACAGCCGCAGGACTTTCCCGACAAGCCGGAAAAGGTTTGGGAGCCGATCGTGGACTTGGAAATCCTCACGCCGCAGCAATATTTGAGCGCCGCGTTGAGTTTGCAGACCGTTTTCGATATTGAAGTTTCCGAAGTCGAGAATATCGGCTTGCCCTCCAAAATTTCATCAGATGAAACTTGGGAGGGGGACAATTTGTTGATCCATGCGAAGATGCCATTGCGCGAGCTAATCCGCGATTTCGATGACCGGCTGAAGTCGGTATCGCAGGGATATGCCTCGTTCACGTATGAATTGGGCGGCGAGCAGGAAGCTGAAGTTGAGAAATTGGAAATTCTGGTCGTCGAGGAAGTCGTGCCAGCCCTCACGCGCATCGTCCCCAAGAAAGATGTCGAGCGCGAGGGGCGGCAGACCGTCGAGCGGCTGAAGGAATTATTGCCGAAAGAACAATTTTCGCAGGCCATCCAGGCGAAAGCGCTCGGCCGCATCATCGCGCGCGAGACGATTCCGGCGATGAAAAAAGAACTCGGCAATTTCGGCAAGAACGGCGGCGACAGGACGCGCAAGATGAAGCTCTGGAAAAAGCAGCAGCGCGGCAAGGAGCGGCTCCAAGGAACCGCGCGAGTCGAAATCCCGCCGGAAATATTCCGGGAAATCCTCAAGAAATGACGCATTGCGGCATGGCAGGCAAGTTTCGAAATCGCAGGCAATTTGTTATGATTCTCAAGTTATAGATTGATCAAAGGCAGCCGTGGGAATGACGGAAAAATCATGCTCATTTTTTTCATTGTCTTAATCGGCCTTTCGCTTTTGATTCTCGGCCATGAAGCCGGGCACTTTTTCGCGGCAAAGCTTTTCGGCGTGAAAGTGGAGGAATTCGGATTCGGCTTCCCGCCGCGGATTTGGGCCTGGCGCTCGATAAAAAACAAAGGGACCCCCCGAGAGACTCGGGGTGAGACTGAGTACAGTCTCAATTGGCTGCCGTTCGGCGGGTTCGTGAAAATTTCCGGCGAGAGAGGGGAGTTTGCGATGGTGGAAGACGTGCAGGGAGGAGGGAGGAGGGAGGAGGGAGGAATTAGGGAAAATAATGAAAATGGAATTTCTTCCGTCTCGCCGCTCCCGCCTCCCGCCTCCCGCCTCTTCTACGCCCAGCCCACATGGAAAAAGTGCGTCATGCTCCTCGCGGGCGTGATCATTAATTTCATTTTTGGCTGGCTTTTTATCTCGACTGCGTTCATGATCGGTACGCCAAAAGCGCTCGTCGTCTCCGGCATCGAACCCGGATCGCCGGCAGCCGCAGTCGGCTTGGCGTCGGGCGACGTGATCGAGCACTATACTGACGCGCAGAGTTTTATTAATTTTGTGGACGCGCGCCGCGGCCAGCCGACACAAATCGCGGTTGATCGCAACGGCAAAGAGATGACCTTCACCGTAACGCCACGCGTGCAAACCGGGCCGAACGAAGGCGCAATCGGCGTGGAGCTTGCCGAAGCCGGCTCGCCGCGCGAACCGCCACTCCCGGCGCTGCGGGACGGGCTACTGGCCGCCGGTTCATTGCTTTGGCTCACTGTCGGGGCATTCTACCAATTAATCGCAAATCTTTTCGTTCACGCTTCGCTCCTGCCGGGTGTCGCCGGACCAGTCGGCATCTTCGGCATCGCGGAAGAGACCGGCCAGATCGGGCTCGATTTATCTTTTGCAGTTTATCGGCATTATTTCAATAAACCTCGCTGTCGTGAACTGCATCCCGTTCCCGGCGCTCGACGGCGGCAGGTTTCTGATGGCCATCATTGAAAAAATCAAGGGCTCGGCAGTGCCGGAAAAAGTCGAGGCGCTCGTGAACGGGGTGGGGTTTGCGCTGTTGCTGCTCTTGATGGTGCTGCTGACTGTGCGGGACGTGCGCGGGTTATTATAATGCGAATATGGCGAATTCATATACGAATGCTACGAATAAACAAAGATGCGCATGGTGGCGCTCGGGCGCGAGATAGAGTGGGCGTATAATAAAGCCGTGATTCACCGAGGTATTGCATCTTTTGGACTCGACTCTGGGCACTGCCCACCGTGGCTTTTTCGACGCATGGTGGCTTTGGGACGCGAGATGGTGCAGGTTCTCATTGCCGAATACGGGCCCGACGAATTCATCCGGCGCATCGCGGATCCAGCTTGGTTCCAATCTTTAGGAACCGTTCTGGCTTTCGACTGGAATGCTTCGGGGCTCACGACAATCCTTACAGCGGCGCTCAAGGAAGCAATCCGCGACCAAGAAAAGGATTTAGGCATCTTCATTTGCGGCGGAAAGGGGAAAACGTCGCGTAAGACACCTGAGGAGATTCGCAGCTGGGGCGAGCGGCTGTCGCTGCCCGCGCCGCACGCGGAGAATTTGGTCTACAACTCGAAGATGAGCGCGAAAGTGGATAGTGCTTTGGTTCAGGATGGGTTTCAACTCTATCATCACTCATTTTTCTTCAGCAAGAACGGCGCATGGGCGGTCGTCCAACAGGGGATGAATGCCGAAAAAGGCTCGGCGCGGCGATACCATTGGTTTTCGGAAAGTGTGGAAGATTTAGTATCCGAGCCGCATTCGGGAATCAGCTCGGCGTCGCTCGTGAACCGCGTGCTTGATCTCACGGCAAAAAAAAGCGTGAATACGCGCAAAATCTCAACCGAACTCGTGCAAGCCGGCTACGCCCCGCTCATGAAGGAAATAAACCTGCTGCGAAAATACTCATCGCCGCTTTCGCAATCGGCAAAGTTCCAGATCGGGCTTTTTGATTCAGAAGACCGTCTTCGCCGCGAAGACGGTCTTCAATTGACCCTGCTCAACCTCGAAACGCGCGAGTTTAAAACGCATCCGGTCGTCCGCGAGGACTTCTCGAAATCGAAATATCTCGAAAAGATTTTGGCGACGGTGACAGATACGAAGCCGCAGAACTACGAGCAATTGGTGGCACTGCCGGGCGTGGGGCCGAAAACCGTCCGTGCGCTCGCGCTTGTTGGTGAGGTGATTTACGGCGCGGCGCCGTCGTACGAAGACCCGGCGCGGTACAGCTTTGCGCACGGCGGCAAGGATGCCACGCCGTATCCCGTGGACCGGACGACCTATGACCAGACGATTACGATGTTGAGCAATGCCGTTCAAAAAACGAAGCTGTCGCATGACGAGAAGCGAAAGGCGATTGGGAGGCTATTGAGGTAGACATAGGCCGAACAGGTCTAATAAGTCATATATGGCACATTCGACCTATTCGACCTATTTGTTCTATAATTAAACCCATGAGCACTCTCATCCACGCCGACATCTTTTTTTTCGTGACGACGGTCGCGGTCATTGTGGTAACCCTGCTTGTGGTGGTTGTGCTTATTTATCTTATCAAGATTTTGCGCCAAATCCGGAACATCGCCGGAGAGATCAAGGAAGAGACGGTTTTCGTGCGGCAGGACATCCACGAGGCGCGCATGCAGATGAAGTCGGAAGGTTTCAAAATGAAACACATCATTGGTTTCTTCTCGCGGCTGGTCGGCCGGAGAAGAACAAAGAAAAGTCGAAAAATCTAATCTGAATCAATCATGCCAACAAAAAAGAAAACAAAAAAATTAGAGGTTATGAAAGCCCGTAAAAAAGCGGTTAAAATCGGCGCCAGTGCGGCGGCAGGAATCGCTGCGGCGCTTGTCGGCGGATATCTTCTTTACCAACAGACGGGAGCCACAGCGCCAAAAAGCGAAAACTTGGATTGGTAAAGCGCGGATAGAGGCTGCGGGCAAAATCAAGAAATTGGGCCGTGTGAGCGAAAGTGAATATAATAAGATTGTCGATCAGGCGATGCGGCATTACGGTTCGCTTGCCAAAGCGAACACCGCCGAACTCGTTGCGGCCGCCCGCGATCTTAAGAATGATTGGAACCGCATCCGGACGGAAGTGAGAAAAGCCACAGTAAGCAAACAGGTACACGCAAAAAGGCCGGCGCGAAGGAAACCTGCCCGAAAACACGCAAAGAAATAGCAATTGAATATCAAAAGAAAACCGCCCAAAGCGGTTTTTTGATATTTTAGCGTTTTTTTAATAAAGTTTTTTATCTTCTGCTTACTGTTTGCCGATTTGCTACAATTAAGGAAACTCATGAAAAAACTGCTTGTCGCAAATTGGAAGGAAAATCCGGAGACGGAACGGGAAGCGCTCAAGCTTTTTGTGGCCACAGGAAAGATTCCGCGCGTAAGTGGCGTTGAGGTTGTCGTTTGCCCACCGTTCGTCTATTTGGAATTGATCAACAAAGAATTCCGAGCAATGCAGTCGAAGAAAAACCTGGCGTTCGGCGGGCAGGATATTTTTTGGGAGCGTACCGGGGCGTTCACTGGTGAAATTGGTCCGACCATGCTGAAATCGCTCGGTGCGAAATACACGATCATCGGCCATTCCGAGCGGCGCGCGTTTTTACACGAGACCGACGAGATGGTGAACAAAAAAGTGATCGCCGCGCTCGAAGCGGGATTGAAAGTGATCCTCTGCGTCGGCGAGCCGCTTGCCGTGCGGAAGCAGGGCTTTCTTTATTCGAAGCGGTACGTGAAAACACAGTTGGAAAAAGATTTAGAAGGAGTTGAACGAGTCACTAAAGACAAGCGGCAAGTAATCATCGCCTACGAACCGATTTGGTCCATCGGCACCGGCAAAAATTGCCCCGCAATCGACGCCGTCGCAATGGCAAAGTTAATCAGGGAAGTCGCGCACGCCATCTATTTCGAACCGCGCGCCGCCGTGCTCTATGGCGGCTCCGTCAATGGCAAAAACGCGCGCGATTATTTGCGCGCCAAAGAAATCAACGGCGCCCTCGTCGGCGGCGCGAGCCTGGACGCAAAGGAGTTCGGGAAAATAATCAAATTCTCATCGTCATTCTAATGCCGCAGCCGAAGAATCCATTCAGGGATCCTTTGCTTTCGCTCATGATGACGGAAAACAATCAAATGCCAAAGCGCGACCTAAAATTCATCCTCATCATCGGCGCGGCGGTTGGCGTTTTGATCCAGCCGATCCTCGCGAACACAATAGGGGATAGGGTATCGGGTATAGGGTATAGGGTTGCAATATTTTTATCTTTTTTGATCTTCGCGCCGCTCGCGCTGTGGATTGCCTCGCTCATATCAAGATGGTGGCACGGAATTTACCAGTTCGCGCAGTTCGCCGCCGTGGGAACCCTGAACACCTTCATTGACGTCGGTGTTTTCAATTTAGAAACGTTTTTATACGGCTCGCCGTTCATCGCCACCGCGCTCTTCGCGCTCTTCAAAGCCATCTCATTCCTGTGCTCCACCACAAACAGCTTTTTCTGGAACAAATATTGGACGTTCGGTTCGACGGATTCGGCAAGTTCACCGCAGGATTCGCTCGCCACAGGCGGTTCGGCGAAAAAGCCGCAGGCAAAACAGGTTGCTTCATTTTATGTAATAGCGGCAATAGGTTGGGCTTTGAACGTAGGCGTGGCAACGCTCGTGAAGACGATGGGCGCAGGAGGCCCCTCGGCCATGCTCGGGGCAGGGGACGTCGCGCAAGTGCGCATCTGGGTGAACCTGGTAGCCCCGTTAGCGGGCGTCGCCGCATCTTTCCTTTGGGATTTCTTCGGATACAAATACTTGGTGTTTAGGAAATGAAGATATTCCGCCCTCATGGGCGGGGTATTAAGTTTTAAGAGCGATAAACGGCCTTGCCGGCTTGGTGGTGAAACGGCCGGACGGCAAAAGCATCCGCCACATCCCCACCCCGCGCGGCATCTTATTCTCATATTCTTGAGAACATTGGAATGAATGCCCGCGGAAAGCAGCTTGAATTGCCGCAATCATTCCCATGTTCTTAAGAATATGAGAACTATTGTCGGGGCGTTTTTGCCGGCGTATTTTCCGGATCCGGCAGGTTTTGTGAAATAGTGTATAATTACTAAAAAGCATTTTTAAAAAACATGGCAAAAGCGCGCATTGCAATCAACGGTTTTGGGCGGATTGGGCGGCTGTTTTTCAGGGCGGCTTTCGGTTTGCAGGATATTGAGATTGTGGCGATCAACGATCTCGGCGACGTGGAAAATTTGGCTTATCTTTTGAAATATGACACGGTTTACGGCCGATACGACAAAGCGGTCGTGGGTGATGCGGCTGCGGGTTCTTTGGAGGTGAACGGCGCGCCGATCAAATTTTTGCAGGTGAAGGACCCGACGCAGCTGCCGTGGAAGGATTTGCAAATTGACATCGTGATCGAATCAACGGGGCTTTTTGATTCTTATGAAAAATCGAAAGTGCACCTTGCGGCAGGCGCGAAGCGGGTCGTGATCACGGCTCCAGCGAAGGATGCCGACGGCGCGGCTGGCCAGACGGTTCTGGTCGGCGTGAACGAGGGCGCGATGAAAACGTGTCCAATCACGTCGAACGGGTCATGCACGACGAATTCCGCATCGCCAGTGATCCAGGTGCTTTCAGAAAATCCCGGTATCGTGAAGGCAACGCTCTCGACGGTTCACGCGTACACCGCAACGCAAGGTTTGGTGGACGGCCCAATCCGCGGCGGGCATGATTTCAGGAAGGGCCGCGCGGCGGCACACAACACCGTGCCCGAGACGACCGGCGCTGCGATTTCCGTTGCGCGCGCGATTCCGGAATTAAAAGGCAAGTTCGACGGCGTTTCATTCCGCGTGCCAAACATCGTGGGTTCGATTTCGGATATCACTTTTTTGGCGAAGCGTCCGACGAGCGTGGAGGAAATCAACCAAATCCTGACCGATGCTGCGAATTCCAGGCGTTGGCAGGGGATTCTGAAAGTGACGAACGACCAGCTCGTTTCGTCCGATATCATCGGCGAACCGTATGGCGCAATCGTGCCACTCGACCTCACGAAGGTGATTGACGGCGATTTAGTGAAGGTATTGTCGTGGTACGATAATGAGGCAGGATATGTGTCGACTCTGGTCAAGCATGTCCAGAAAGTGTCGGAGATTTTATGAATTTTAAGGGTATGGGGTATAGGGTGAAAACTCTTAGCCCTAGACCCTAGACCCTAACATGACAATCTACATCGGCGCGGACCATCGCGGATTCAGGTTAAAAGAGCAGATGAAGGAAATGCTGAAGACCGACGGTTATGCCGTGACTGACGTCGGTGCTTTTGAATACAACGGCAACGACGATTTTCCCGACTACGCCAAACTTGTGGCGGAGCAGGTGTCGAAAGCGCCGGAGGATGTTCGTGGTATTGTGATTTGCGGTTCTGGTACGGGCGTGGATATAGTTGCTGACAAATTCAACAACGTCCGGGCAGTGCTCGCGATATCGTCCGACCATGTCTATATGTCGCGCCGCGATGACGACGTGAATGTGCTCGCAATAGCAGCAGATTTTACAAGTGACGCAGCCGTGATGGGTATCCTGAAAGTGTTTCTCACGACACCTTTCGACAAGCTTGAGGAACGCTATGCGCGGCGGTTGCGGAAGATTGAGGAGATTGAAGGGGAAGAAAAGAAGTGATTTTTTCTGTCATTCCCGCGAAGGCGGGAATCCATGCTTAGAGAATCGAGGGTTGGAAGCATGGATCCCGGCCGTCGTCGGGATGACACGCATAAACTCCGTGCATATCTTCCCGGTAATTAATTGTTCAGATTCCCAGTGCGCCCGCCGCAAGATAACGGCGGCGCAGACCTTTTTGCGCGCGGGCGACTTTATTCACGTTGACGTCGCGGACGGAATTTTTACGTTCCATAAGACATGGAATGACACGGCCGGCTGGGCGGCATTACGCGCGCCATTCAAATTGGAAGTGCATTTAATGGTGGAACGTCCGGAAAAATATATCGAGCCGTGGCTCGCGGTCGGCGCGCGGCGGTTCATTATTCACATCGAGGCGGTGAATGAAAAATCGTTTAATGAAATTTTAATGAAGTGTTCTGCGCCCGGTTCGGAGCGCGGAGCGCAGGTCATGCTTTCCTCGAATCCTGAAACGCCGACGGGCGAGTTCCGGCCGTATTTCCATAAAATCAATTTTTATCAGGTCTTGTGCGTCCAACCAGGGCTTGCGGGCCAAAAATTCCTGCCGTCAGCGCTGAATAAGGTACGATTCCTAAGGAAAAACGCGCCGGATGGTATAATAATCGAGGTGGATGGCGGCATCACGCCCGAAACCGCGAGACAGGCGAAAGAAGCCGGAGCGGATGTTGCCGTCTCGTCGAGTTGGATTTTCGGGAGCGATGAGGCGCGGGAACGGTTTGAGGAGTTGAAAGGAATTTAATTCTGCCATCCCGGCGAAGGCTGGGATGGCAGAGAAAAATATTCTTGATTTTCTAGCTACTACCTGCTTGCCTCTCGCCTAATTCATCACAACCAAATGGAATCTTTGACCGAAAAAAAACTGAACCACCTCGCCATGATGGCAAACCGCTTGCGGCAGGACGTGGTTGCCATGGTTTCGCACGCCGGATCGGGGCACGTCGCGGGGCCCTTGGACATGGCAGACATTTTCGCCGCTTTTTATTTTCACATTTTGAACCACAAGCCGAAAAAGCCGGATTGGCCGGAGCGCGACCGATTGGTGCTTTCAAACGGCCACATCTGTCCGATCCAGTATGCGGCGCTCGCGCACGCTGGATATTTTCCAGTGGAGGAGTTAAAGACATTGCGGCAGATCGGCACGCGTTTGCAAGGTCATCCGCACCGGCACGCGCTGCCCGGCATTGAAACCACATCCGGTCCGCTCGGTTCGGGCATTTCACAGGCGTGCGGCATGGCGCTCGCGGCGAAGATGGATGGCAAGAAGTGGCGGACCTATTGTTTAACCTCCGACGGCGAACACCAAGAAGGCAACGCATGGGAAGCAATCATGTTCGCGGGGAAAAACAAGTTGAGCAACCTCACGGTCGTCGTTGACCGCAACAACATCCAGATTGACGGCTTCACGGAAGAGATCATGCCGCTCGAGCCGCTGCGCCAGAAATATGAATCCTTCAACTGGCACGTTTTGGAAATTGATGGGCACAATTTTGAGGAGATTGCCGCCGCCGTCGCTGAAGCGCGCGCGATTCACGAGCGGCCGACCGCGATCATCGCGCACACAATCCCAGGCAAAGGCGTGGACTTTATGGAGAACGATTACCTGTGGCACTCGAAGCCGTTCAAGCCGGGCGAAGCGAAGAAGGCGTTGCGTGAGCTGCGGACGCTACGTGGTAAGATAAGGTCGGAACATGAGTGATGAATTTGAGGGCAGTCCTCTGGGAGTTCCCAGAGGATTGCCCTCTCAATTAGAAATTATGAAAATGGTAAATATAGTATTGGGTTTGGGGACGGCGATCATCTTGGGGTCGCTCATTATTTTAGGTATCAAAGCATTTTATCCGGAGCCGACCTATCCGACATACCCCGTGACCGTTCCCGCGCCGGTGGCGATGCCTTGCGCGGCGGGCGACGCAAAGTGCCAGGCGCAGCTGCAACAATATAATGAGCAGCAGCAGATTGCGCAGAACCAGTTCAATGCGCAGCAGCAGGCATACGAGGACCAGATGCAGATTTACAACCGCAACCTTTTCATTATCGGGAACGTCGTCGGCATCGTCGTCTTCGCGCTCGGGTTTTGGCTCTTGTTCGCGACGGCGATTGCGGCGCAAAGCGTGCCCATCGGCATCATGATCGCGGGATTGTGGAGCATCATGTACGGCTACGCGCGCGGCTGGGGAAGCACGAATGACCAGTTGAAGTTCTTCATTGGCCTCGTGATTGCCGTCCTTGTGATCGGTGGCAGCATGTGGCTCGTCGAGCGTTACGCAAAAAGGCGCGGTGCGGCATAATTTACAAAGGGATGATCCGCGAAAAGGAACCGTTCTCGGTTTTGATTGCGATCATCATCGCGGTCGCTTCGGTCGGCTGTTTCGTTTTTGTCGTCGTGATCCAGCGCCTGCAATCGCTCCAAACCGAAATTGCGATGAGCAATGCCGCGCCCGTGGACGTTTCCGGGTGGCAGACATATCAAAACGGCCAGTATGGTTTCGAGCTTGAATATCCGCCGGGATGGGAAATTTCGACGGACGGCCTTGCCAATGATTCGCCGTTCGTCGCTTTCGGCAATCCGCTCATGGGAACGGAGACGTACGATATGCAGGTGTTCATAGAAGAAAATCCAAGCTCGCTTTCTTCGAGCGAATACGCGCACGCCGTGCTCGCCGCCGCCCGCGCGCAGGATGCGGCGAATTCAGCAAACGATCCCGCGCCGCAAACGGCACCGCAATTCGAAAAGCCCTATGTGCTTACGGTCGGCGGATATCCCGCGTACGAGCTCTACGGCGTTTTCGAGTTTGACCACAATGCCGAGCGAATCTACGTTGCGCACGGCGGCGAGGCATTGCAGTTTGATTTCCCGGTCGCAGAGGAGAACCCGAATATTTCCCTGCCGGTCGCGAACAACGGCATCGCGCATGAGATCATGAATACGCTCGTGTTTACAAATTAAAAAATCAAGTGAGGTATAATGGAAGGAAAGGGATGCTTAATCCTGACGCAAAACTGAACTCCCATATGTTCGACGAGGACGTCGAACAGAAGCCGATCCGCGACGGGTACGGCGACGGTTTGGTACTGCTTGGCGACATGAACGGGAATGTCGCTGCGTTATGCGCCGATTTGACGGAATCAACGCGCGTGGAGGCGTTCGCAAAGAAATTTCCGGAGCGGTTCATTGAGCTTGGCGTCGCGGAGCAGAACATGGCGGCGGTTGCGGCGGGTTTGGGCATCAACGGCAAGATTCCGTTCATCTCGTCCTACGCGACGTTTTCGCCCGGGCGGAACTGGGAGCAGATCCGGACGACGATCGCGTACAACGACTCGAATGTGAAGATTGCCGGGCACCACGCGGGCATTTCCGTCGGTCCGGACGGCGCGACGCACCAGGCGACGGAGGATATCGCCATCATGCGCGCGATGCCGAACATGAAAGTGTTCGTGCCGTGCGACGCGATCGAGGCGCGGAAGGCGACGCTCGCGGCAGCGCAGATATGGGGGCCGGTCTACTTGCGGTTCCAGCGCGAGAAGACGCCGATCATGACGACCGAGGAGACGCCGTTCACGCCGGGCAAAGCTGAAATTTTTTGGGAATCGAAGAAACCCGAAGTTTTAATAATTGGATGCGGCGGGATTTTATTCAACGCCCTTGTTGCCGCGCACGAACTTAAAAAGGAAAAAATCGGCGCGGTCGTCTTGAATTGCCACACCATAAAACCGCTTGATGAAAAGAAAATCGTCGAATTCGCCAAAAAATGCGGCGCGGTCGTTACTGTCGAGGAGCATCAGGTGAACGGTGGATTGGGCGGTGCCGTCGCGGAAGCGTTGGCGAAGCATTTCCCGGTTCCCGTCGAATTTATCGGCATGCAGGACACGTTTGGAGAATCCGGCGCGCCGGAAAAGTTGATTGAAAAATATGGAATGGACGCGAAGGCGATTCGGGCAGCCGTCAAAAAGGTTTTGCGGAGGAAATGACAAGAAGGTCACCTTCGCGACGAAGGTGACCTTCAAAAGTATGATTAAGAAGATTAAAGGTAAATACGTTGTCCTCTCCGAGAAAACCGGGTGGCCGTTCGGGACGTATAAAACGAAGGCCGAAGCGGAAGTGCGCCTGCGGCAGATTGAATTTTTCAAGCATTTAAAGGGGAAGAAGAAACGAAAGTAGATTTGAAGACCGTCTTCGCGGTGCACCGCGAAGACGGTCTTCTGAATGCAGTGCCTTTATACTTTATACGTTATACTTTATACTACTTTCATGCCCCGCAAATACGACCTGGTCTGCGTCGGCGACACCGTGATGGACGCCTTCATCACGCTCCACGAAGCGTCGGTGCACTGTGATTTGAACAAAGAGCACTGCCAGCTTTGCATGTCGTTTGCGGACAAGATCCCGTACGAGTCGCTCACCGTCGCGGCGGCGGTCGGAAACTCGTCGAACGTGGCGGTCGGCGCCGCGCGGCTTGGCTTGACGACGGGCATCATCACGGCGGTCGGCAGCGACCATTACGGCCAGGAAATTTTAGACGTTTACCGTAAGGAAGGTGTGAGTCCGGAGTTCGTGCGCGTGAACCGCGGCTTGCCGACCAATTACCATTTTGTTTTGACCTTCAAAGCCGAGCGTACGATTTTGATCAAGCACCAGGATTACGAATATTACGACCCGCGCAAGCTCGACAAGAAGGCCGACTGGCTCTATTTTTCGTCCATCGGCGAACACGCGCTCTCGATCCATGACAAGGTCGCCGACTATCTGAAACGGCATCCCGACGTGCGGATGGGGTTCAACCCGGGGACGTTCCAGCTGCGGTTCGGCGCAAAGCGGCTCCGTGAAGTGTACCGGCACACGCACGTTTTGTTTTTGAACCGCGAGGAAGGGGAGCTTGTTTCCGGGAAAAGAGAAGGCACGCCGATTCCGGAACTGATGAACGCGCTCCACAAACTTGGACCGAAAATCGTCGTCATCACCGACGGCCCGAAAGGCGCGTACGCCTCCGACGGCAACGCGCGCTACTTCATGCCACCGTATCCCGACCCGAAGCCGCCGATCTCGCGAACGGGCGCGGGCGACGCGTTCTCATGCGGATTTTTCTCGGCACTGATCTACGGCCTGCCGGTGCAGGAAGCGTTACGCTGGGCGCCAATTGAATCAATGCACGTCGTGCAGTTCTTTGGCGCACAGACGGGGCTGCTCTCGAAGCCGAAGCTGCTGCAGCTCCTGAAAAAAGCGCCGAAGAAATACCAGGCGAAGGTGATCTAAAAGTTATCAGGTTGCCAGGTTATAAAGTTATAAAGCGGACAACCTTATAAACTTGATAACGTTATAAACCCGATAACTATCCTCATCCATGAAAACCCTCCGCGA
Organism: uncultured bacterium; assembly: GCA_963745135.1. Classification (GTDB taxonomy): domain Bacteria; phylum Patescibacteriota; class Minisyncoccia; order UBA6257; family 2-01-FULL-56-20; genus REEB161. The sequence continues at coordinate 19,139 of CAVUWW010000022.1, forward strand.
ATTCCTTTCTGAAGCAGATGCCAGCCGCACCGCCATCGGGCATTTTAACATTTCCGAGCTCGCTGCGCTAAAAGGAATTTTTGAGGCGGCACGTGAGTTTTCTTCCTCGCCCCTAGCTACTCGCCCCTCGCCCCCACCCATTCTCATCGGCCTTTCCGAAGGCGAACGGGCGTTCATTGGCGTCAAGCAAGCCGTCGCGCTCGTCCGCAGCTTGCGCGAGGAATTCGATTATCCGATTTTCATTAACGCCGACCACACGCATTCGCTTGATAAGGTAAAAGCGGCCGCCGAAGCCGGGTTCGATGAAATCTTATTTGATGGTTCCGCGCGGCCGATGGATGAGAATATCAAACAAACGATTGAAGCGGTAAAAATCATCCGCAGTATCAATGCGAATATCGTAATCGAAGGCGAGATCGGCTATATTGGCTCGAACTCGGAGGTCATGGAAAAAAAGCCGGACGACATCGCGCTCTCGACGCCAGAGGAAGCGGTGCGCTTTATGAAAGAGACCGGCGTGGACGTTTTGGCACCCGCGGTCGGCAACATGCACGGACTATTGAAGGAAATGGTGTCGGGCGGCATGCAAAAGCGGCTTGACATCGCGCGGATCCGCAAAATTAAAAAGGCGATCGTCGCGGCGCTCGCTGCGGACGGCGGTCAGGGCGCAGGTTCGTGGATGACGCTCCACGGCGGCTCGGGCACGGCGGACGAGGATTTCGTGGCGGCGATAAAAGCAGGCATGAACATCATCCACGTTTCGACCGAGCTGCGCTTGGCGTGGCGTCGCGGCGTCGAGGAAGGGTTGAAAGAACATCCGGATGAGGTGGCACCGTATAAAATCCTACCGCCGGCCGTGGAGGGGATAAAGAAGATAGTGGAGGAGCGGCTGCGATTATTTAATGGGATATAACGAAATACTCGAGAGCGGTGGAGACGCGGGGAATCGAACCCCAGAATCCTGGGTGTCGAGTCAAGGATTGATGACCACATCCGTCCCCACCGCAAAAAAAGTTTAACAAGCAGATGTAAAATTCCTAGAGCAAAACAGAAATAAAAATGTGCATTCGCGCATGCAACTTGTGCATAAATGAATTCACAAAACAAAGTTGACAAATTATTCTATCCAGCTACACTTTTTAATAAGGGTGTCGAGTCAGGGCAATGTCCGCATTTGAATCCGCAAAAGGCCCAGTAATGGGCCTTTTGCTTTTGCAAAAAAGCCGCCCGAGGTCGGGCGGCGTGGAAAGAACGGTTGGCGGTGGGGGATTGAACTACTTCCCCTTGCACGCCGGGCTGTCGGGTGAGAACTTCTCGCCGATTTTTATCCATGTATGGTTTATCCGAAATGTTGGTCGGGGAGTCGCTGTTTTACATATAGGATTGTGCGGAGAATTTTCTCTCTCGCTCCCGCCAACTGCCAGTCCTCGACGGCATTGGGATTGGAGATTCGATCGGCAGCAAAGATTATGGCAACGCTTGCGAAAAGCGCCCCTATAAAGATTGCGACTATAGCCAAGAGCACGAATAGATCGTGCCACCCTCCGGTGAACATTTGTTTTTTAAGCCCTCTGTATTTTTTAGCAGTAAATTTGCTTTTATTTAAATTTCTGTTAAACTGTTGCTTATGGATCTAACCGTCAAAACTCGGGAAATCACGGGCAAAAAAGTGCGCGCGCTCCGGCGGGAGGGCTTGATTCCGGCCGAGCTTTACGGGCACGGTTTGAAGAACGCGCATCTTGCGGTGCCAGTGAAAGATTTTACGAAGATATTCAAGGAAGCGGGCGAGAACACTGTCGTCACCTTACTGGTTGCGCCGCTTGCTCGTAATGCGAATGATACGAATGAACGTGCGAATGCTGCGAATAATACGAATACCGAAAAACATCCCGTATTGATTTATGATGTCCAAAAGAACTATCTGACGGGCGATGTGGACCACGTTGATTTCTATGAGGTGAAGATGGACGAGAAAATCAAAGCGAAGGTGCCGCTCGAGTTCGTCGGCGAGGCGCCGGCGGTGCGCGAGAAGGGCGCGGCCGTCAACCGGTCAATGTCCGAGATCGAAGTCGAGGCGTTTCCGCAGGATTTGCCGCACCGGCTCACGGTGGACCTTTCGGCGCTCGATGATTTCGGGAAGACGATTTACGTGCGCGACTTGATCGTGCCGCGCGGCGTGGAGCTTTTGGTTGATCCGGAAACGGCGATAGCGACGGCGACGGAGCCGATCAAAGAGGAAGTGGTCGAGGCGGCAGCGGCGGAACCGACAGCGGACGTGACGGCCGTGAAGGTTGAAACGGAAGAAAAGAAAACCGAAAGAACGGCGGAGAAGGATCAGAAAGCGGAAAAATAGGGGCGGCAACGATCCAAACACCGAAAAGCGGATTCCGGAACGGCATCCGTTGTCATCGTTACCGTAAAACGCTATTCTTTATTCATGCTCGCCCTATTCGTTCCCGTTGCCGTTGTCATTGCCTCCGGCCTCGTTGTCCTTTCCGCCGTTTCCATCCACTCATTCTATTTGCAGCTCATCTGGGTCGCGCTCGGTGCGTGCCTCGTTTTCATTTTTTATTTCGTTGATTGGCGCTCCGTTTTCAACACGCGCTGGATTATCTGGGGCGGCTACGGCCTTTCGCTTGCCTTGATGCTCCTTGCCTTGTTCCGCGGGCCTGTCATCAGGAACACCCGCAGCTGGCTCGCCCTCGGCCCATTCACCTTGCAGCCTGCGGAGTTCATGAAGGTCGCCTTGATTTTCCTTTACGCCAATTATTTCAGCCGGCGCCATCTTGCGGTCGCGCGCTGGAAAAATATCCTCGCCTCGTTTTTATTTTTCATCATCCCCGCCGCCGTCGCCGTGAAGCTGCCCGACCTCGGATCCGCCGTGATTTTCTTCGGCATCTGGTTCGGCTTCCTTTTGCTTTCGGGCTTGCCGTGGCGGCGGATTTTGGTCGCGCTCGCCATATTCGCGCTCGCAGCGGGATTCATCTGGATGTACGTCCTGAAGGATTACCATCGCGCGCGCATCGTCGGTTTTTTCGCGCCAAACGAGAACACGCTCGGCATCAATTACAGCGTGACGCAGTCGAAGATTGCAATTGGCTCCGCGGGTCTCTGGGGCAAGGGCTATGGGCAGGGGACGCAGACCCAGCTCGGGTTTTTGTCCGAGCCGACGGAGGACTTCATCTTCGCCGCGCTCATTGAAGAATGGGGGGTTTTCGGCGCGCTCGCCGTCATCGCCGCGTTCTTTTTCCTCGTCTACCAAATTTTGAAGATTGGCGCGCTCGCCGACGAGAATTTCGAAAAATACATCTGCCTCGGCACCGCCGTGATGCTCGGCGTCCAATTTTTGCTGAACACCGGCTCCGCAACCGGCCTCACGCCCGTCGTCGGCGTCACGTTCCCGTTCCTAAGCTACGGCGGCTCGAGCATGGTTACGGATATGTTCCTTTTATCAATCGTAAATTCAATCAGAAGGCGGAGTTGAATGCCCTTTGCCGTTCCAAAAAGTTGACCGGCTTTATCGAATTGGCTATCCTTGAAGTAACATGAATTTCCGGGAAATCAGCGATATGGCGGCGGATTTTTTTCGTGAAAGAAAATTGGTTTGCGGCATTATTTTTATCGTCATCGTCATCATTGGATTATCTTTATTCGAACTCCGGCCCGCGAGCGGGAATACCGCGCCGGTCGTCTTTGAAATCCAGCGTGGCGAAAGTTTCCATGACATCGTCCGTGGTTTGGCGGCGGCGCACTTGGTCCGGTCGGCCTTTGCCTTTGAGTTGCTGTCCGTAGCGAATGGCGGCGCGTTCCACTTGAAGCCGGGGCTTTACCAATTGGATCCGGCAATGTCCTCGCCCGCAATTTTGGGCAAGCTCACAAGTGAAGGCGGCGACGCGATTACGGTGACAATTCCGGAAGGGGAGAATATTTACGAAATTGACGCGGCGCTCGCGGACGCGCTCGTGATCCATCCGGGGGATTTGGTCCGTTATTCAAACCTCCAACCTCCAAGCTCGAACCTCGAAGGCCGTCTTTTTCCGGACACCTACCAGTTCGCGCGCGGGTCGGACATTCAAAACATCGTGCAAAAATTTTTTGACGATTTCCAGGCGAAAGCCGCACCGCTTTTGGGAAACAATTCGAGCACGGCGGAAAAGACCTTGACCATGGCCTCGATTTTGGGGAAAGAGGTGCCGGATCAGAATGACCAGGAGATAGTTGCCGGTATCCTACAGAAGCGACTCGCTGCGGGTATGCCGTTGGATGTGGATGCGACGGTTTGTTATGCAGAGCTGGCCGCCGGCTACCGGCAGCCAGCTACCGGCAGTGAA
>CAVUWW010000023.1:0-5759 GCA_963745135.1 uncultured bacterium
CCCGCATTTCTGCCGCAGGGCTTGCTGAAACAATGAAGCGAGAAAAAATATCATGACTTCCAATCCCCAGAATAAGGATCGTAGAAGCATTCTTTTGGTTTGGAAGAAAAGGGTACATCCTCTCCCGTTACGGCTCTCGGCCTGCAATCAAAACAGGCATAGCGATACTCGCAGTCCTTGCAAACGGCTATGCGGTCTTTTGAAAGTCCCCGGGTTTCCGTCGCCTTCTCGCCGTCTAAGATCTCCGCGAGAGAATTTTGGAAGACGCTCCCGTAGCTCACGCGCCGCTCCATGATGCAGGGATACACTGCGCCGTCGGCACCGATGCAGATTTTTGTGAAAAAACAATTGTGTCCGCTTACTCTCCGCAGAAAGATATCTTCTGTGCATGGCGGGAAGGAAGGATGTTTTTGCAGTACGGCGTTGAGCAATTTTTCCGAAACAATTTCAGCAGACCTTCCCCTGCCGCTCGGCCTTACGACGTCAAAACGCACCTTTTTAACACCGATTTCTTTCAGGTAGGCAATCGTCTTTTCGCATTCTGCCTCGTTTTGGCGCATGCCAACCACGGCAACCCGCAATTCAATGCCGGCATCAAGAACTCTTTTTATTCCATCGAGAGTTTTCTTGTGGCTTCCTGGCGAAAGCGTTATGAGGTCGTGCGTTTCGGGTTTTTCCCCATAAAAGGAGATTGCCATGCGTACCTTATTGGCAACGAATACCGAAAGAAGTTTCTCGGTGAGTAGCGTCGCATTGGTAAAAACCTCGATGAACGTGAAGCCGGCAGCCTGAACATATTCAATGAGAGCAACGAGATCATTGCCCGCAAGGAGCGGTTCGCCACCGATGAACTGCAATTTTTCGCAGCCGAGACCGCGCGATTCATCAATGACTCTCTGCCAATCCGGCAACCGCATCTTTTCGGAACCGACACAGAGGGACATCCTCCCTCGTAACAATGTATGCAGTTGAGATTGCAGCCGGCGGCGACCTCAAGCCAGACAAACTCAAGTTTCGCCGATGTTTTTGCTGGAAAAGTCATTTCCGAAATCTCTCCGACGGCGCAATATCTGCCCAAGCCGTTCGCGCAAAGCTTATCCAAATAAGCCGCGCATTGGACGGGAGAAAACTGGGGCATTGAGGAAAATATTTCGGAAAGAGATCTCGCGCCTTCGCACGCAAGAAGAAGCGCTTTCGAGCGCTCATCCACGGAATAGACGGCGCCGCTCCGCAGGTCGTAAATGGCGCCGCGTTTTGCGCCCGCTACCAATACGACTTTTTCTGCCAAGGCAAATGCCTGCCCCGTTTTCATTTCTGCCTCCTTTTTAAATTGTGATAAATCTGCAAAGATAATAAACCTTTTAAAAAATTATGTCAACTAGATTTTTCTTACACGAACTTCCATAATTATCATTATGATTGCGCTAAAATTTGTCGCTAACAAGGATTTTGTTCTCCAGCACGTGCTTAAAAATCATTCGGACTATCTCCCCTTTTTAAAACTGAAAAGGATGGTTTGGGAAACGAACAGGAATCTTTATTCGGCGCTGTCCCAGAATTTGGAACCTCTCGTCTTTGAAGTCGGATTTTCCAAGGGGCTTCCCGCAGCAATCTCGAATCTTAAAAACAACCTTTTATCGATCTACGAAACAAATGAATTCAAAAGAATATTCCGCGAAGTGAAAAAATATTCCGTTGCCATAGAAAGACAATGGGATAAAAACTATAAAAAATCTCTCCTGCATCTTGCCGAGATAACCCGAATGGACCTGCCAAAGATAGATAAAGAAATAAACGTGTATGTCTCGCATCCGAAACTGTGGCGCGGAAGGTCGTATGTGGAAAACAATGCTATCGCATGGTCTCATCCTGATGAATGGAAAAATTATGCCACCGTGTATTTATGGCACGAAACCATGCACCATCTTACCGCCGGAATGCCCGTTGCGCCGCATTTGATGCATGCCATCATTGAACTTTCTTGCGACAACGAATTGCGGATCAGGATGAACGGCGGCGGAAAATACTTCGCGCAAAATGGCGTTCCTATAGGACATAAATACCTCGTTGGTTTGAATAAAAAAATTTTTCCGGATTGGAAGAAATACCTGAATAATCCGAACGAAAATATATTTCAGTTTGAGAAAAGAATGTGGAAGAAATACCGCAAAGAAGAACTTTTAAAGCTACGGCCGAAAATTGCCGGGTGGGCGGAATGGCATTAAGAAAATGAACTGGCGCCCCTCTCTTGCGAAAGAAAGCGCCAGGTGGTTCGCGAACCGTTTTTGGCCTACGCCGGGATGCAGGCGGGCCCGCAATCCGGACCGCACTGCGGAATGCAAACATTGGACTCTTGGCCGGGGTTGGAATCCGGAGTGACTTTCGTCAACTCCATCTCCTCTGGCGGGGCACAAGAGAGAGAAGGAAGTTCTTTCATATGACATCCCTCCTAGGATGCTGATAATATATTAGTCTATAAATATTTGTTTGTCAACTTAGTTAAAAATTACCCATCAAATAAGGAACACCCGCTTGGTCGCGCTCTTCCGATTATTAAAATAGGCGATGAACCCCAAAATGGAATTCGCCGCGACGGCGATTGCGACGGAGAGCAAGTCGATGTTTAAAAAGGAAGCCATAGTTTTCTCAAGTCGCCCAGTATTGCCTCAATTTGAGTAAGCCGTTCAGGTTTCGCCACGAGTTTATGCTTTCAGTATAGCAAAATGAAGGTGGGACGGTACGCAGCGTTAACCCTTGCTAACCTTAATGTATTTTCCTTTCAAGAACTTTGCGAATGATGCAATTTCTTTTTGGCGGGCCGGAAGTTTCCTTACCCGACGGTTCTGTTCTTCCTTGTCGATGATGCCTTTCGTTTTCTGTCCATATTTTATTTTTATGACGCTTTTGTCCACAAACTTCCGCCAACGGGCGTAGTCATCGCCACCGTTATGGATCCAGAATCCAGAATTGGCGTTTTTAATCACAAGGCGAATATCGCGAGGCGCGTTTCTGCCTTTGTAAAATTCACCGAGAAACTTCAACGCCCTGCGCCGAATTTCCCTGTCTTTCATTTGCCAACGGCGGTACGCATCCGTGAGCCGCTTTCCCCCTGCGGGTTCGAAAGGTGTCGTCACTTTTATCCACGGTGCGGGAGATCCGTGATTAACATGGCCTTCGCACGAACCCGTTGTCGGAATACCGAGAAGGTTCGAATACAGAACCGCATTTTTGATTTTCTTATCTATTCCTTTTCGTGCTTGCATCTTGTTTGTGGACTATGGATAGCGATACCCGAATGCCGTTGCCGCAATCACGATATTCTCAATGAGCGCGCCATGGGCGACCATTGAGCCGAGCTGGTTGAAATTGTAAGGCGACAAGTCCCGCTCCGGAATGTTAAAAATAGAAAGCGTGTCGCCCGCGACGACAAACCGCCACGGCTGGCAATTTTCCCCCGAAGGCGCGCGAACGCCCGCCTCCAGAATTTTCTGCATGATCTCTCGCGGAACTATGTCTTGCATATGCTTTCAGTATAACAAAAACAGTAGGGGTTTCTTCATTTGCTCATTCGTTTGAATTAACAAATGAAGCGAAACGAAAGTTGACGCCATGGGCAAACCGCCAAACAAGCACCGGCTTACCATTTTAACGCTTCTTGCCAGTTTAGTTAATCATCCACTCCGGCAACTATCACAGCGTTTTTTTTATCTCTCACAACCCGAACATTTTCCTGAACGAATTGGCTATGGCCGCCCGCTTTGCTATTTCACCCGGCGAATTGTAATTAGGAATCAATTTCTCATCCAGCGAAATGAGTGCGCGGTTTGGCTCCACGGGCTGCTTGTTCAAAATCTTCCGCACGCAGTACGCGACCGCCGCACCGTTCAGCCACGCGGCGCCGCCAAGCTGCGGCCACGAGACGATCGTCTTGCCCATCTCGAGAAGCGACTCCTGCATGCGCGGCGTGACGTTCTCGGAGCCGATGTGCTTCGTGATGGTCTTCCCGATGCCGAACTTGTCGAGCGACGAAAGCTCCTCGTACGATGTCTTTCCGAGCCGGCCGTGGAAAAATTCCAGCTTCGGATCCTCGTCGTACCGCTCGACGTCCACGACCGCGTTGTCGCCGTTATCCGCCGCCATCACGACCGGCAGCTTATATTTTTTCGCGTACTCGCGGATCAGGTATTTGATCCCCAAGCTGTCAATCTCGTCAATTACTATGTCGAGCTTCGGCGGGCCAGCAAAGAATTTTTCCAGATTTTCCCTCGTCAAGCCGTCGGAGAAAATTTCGACCTCGGCATACGGATTGCATTCGTAAATCTGCCGTGCCGCCATTTCAGTTTTAAGCAATCCCAAATTTTGCACGCCGGCGCGGACCCGGTTGACGTTTGAAAGCGCAAGCCGGTCAAAGTCAGCGATGCGAAACCGCTTCCCGCCGCCTTGCTGGACAACCGCCGAAACCACGCTGCTCCCGACGCTCAAGCCGCCGATGCCAATCACGGCATTATAAAATTTTTCCTGCTCTGCGGCATTAATGAGATTCTTGTTCCGCGCCGTGCGGACCTTCTGGAAATCGGCGTCCTCAAGCACGTGGACAAGCGACGCAAGCCACGAATAAAAAATCCACCGGCCGCGGAATCGCAGCCGCTTTTCCTCCGCAAGCGCGGCGAGATGCGCCCCGGTTTTTTCCTTGAAGCCGGGCGCGTAGACCTGCGCCGGATTATTTATCGCGAACAGCTCGCGCAGCTGCTCCTCGAAATCGTCGCCAACCTGCTGGATTTTGTTTTGCGCGAAAAGTTGTTCCACGCGCGCCGCGTGAGCCGCATCGTTCAGGTCGAAAATTTCCGGCGTGGAGGAAGTTGCAGATGTTTTTAAATCAAATTTCATAGATTAAATGGATTATGATTGGAAGCGTGGATCCCGGCCTTCGCCGGGATGACACCGCCCGCTAAGCCGCTTTCGGCTTCAATACCCACTTTTGCTTCACGCCGGGTTTGAAATAAACGGCGTGCTCGTGCGGCCAGAAGGCGACGCGCGGCGTGACTTTTTGCGGCATGGAGCCGTAATTGTTCCTGAACTCCGCGTTCTTTTTCAGCAAATGGGACAAGATGTATTTTATTGCAAGCTGTTCCAAAACGCGAGGGGCGGCCTTCCGGCTCGACTTGAGCTCGATGTGAATTTCAAGCCACTGGTCGTGCTTGGCGTTCGTGACGGTCGCCATTGTGAACTTTCCCGTCACGAACTTTTGGAGCGTGCGCTCCTGCAGCGCCTCGCGGACGTGCTCGGGATAGATGATGGCGCCATAAAGCTTCGTTGACAGGTCCGCCCGCTCGTACACGTAGACGAACGGCAGCTCAAGCGCGCGCCCGGCGCCGGCCTTCTCCAGCGCCTGATGGATGTCCGCACCGCTATTTTTGAAAATTTTCGCCGCACCGGCGAAATCCAGGATGCCGCCGCGGTCGCCAATCGCGTAGCGGAGAAGCGGAATCGAATTGTCGCCAGTGAGCAAAATTTCGCCCTGCGGCGCCTCGAATGTGATAAATGAGGGATTGTACTGCGCGAGCGTCGGGGTTTTTTCGATGCCGGAGAAGAGCGCGGCAAAAAGTTTCCGGTCGCGCATTGCGGCGCGGCGCATGCAGATCGAAGTTGGCGTCTCCCATGCCATCGCGCCGATGTCGGCCGTGCCGTAGATGTTCAGCATATCAAGGCAGGGATTCTTAATCCCGGCCTTTTCCGCAAGATAATCGCGGAACGTCTCG
>CAVUWW010000024.1:0-11246 GCA_963745135.1 uncultured bacterium
TGAAAAATGTAATACCGGCCTTCAAATTCCGTGACGCGCGGGTCCTCGCAGCCGAATTTTTCCCAGTCGTTTTCCGGAACGACGAACTGGATGCGATCGCTGAACGATTCGCCGCTCTTGCCGACCGCGCGGCCGATGCAGGAAATTTCAGAGCCGTTCGGCCCGATTTTCCCGACGGCGCGGTAAAATAAGTGCACCATCCCTTCTTTTTCCACAACTGAAGGATTGAAAACAGCCTCCGATTCCCAGGAGGAACGCGTATCTGGAATCAAAACCGGATTTTCAGGTGAGCGCTTGATACTAAGCATGATGATTTAATTCTAGCACATCAGAGAGCCGTCATTTCCTGCGGAAAAGGACGGCCCTCTTCCGATTTCAATCGTATAACCTATATGCAAATTAAAAACAAAGTCATCATCATCACGGGCGCGTCGCAGGGTATCGGCCTCGCCACCGGCAAAATTCCTAGCAAGCAAAGGGGCGAAGGTCGTCCTTGCCGCGCGTTCGAAGAAAACCATCGAAAAACTCGAGAAAGAGCTGCCAAGCTCGCTCGCCATCCCCACGGATATGCGCGACGAACGGCAAGTTAGAATGCTCGTCGAGAAAACAATCGAAAACTATGGAAGGGTTGACATCCTGATCAATAACGCCGGCCAGGGCATGTACGGACCCGTCGAAACCATTGACATCGAAAAATTCAAAGACATCATGGAGCTGAACGTCTATGGCGTCCTGCGGGCCATGCAGGCGGCGATTCCGCAGATGCGCAAGCAAGGCAACGGCATGATTCTGAACGTCAGCTCGCGGGTTTCCAAGGGTTATTTTCCCAACCTCGGCGCATACGCTTCGACGAAGTATGCATTGAACGCCTTGTCGCTCACCGCGCGCGAAGAACTCGCAAAAGATAACATCATCGTGAGTGTCATTCATCCGAAGATGACCGCGACGAATTTCGGAAAAAACGCCGTCCGAGCCGGAGAATTTGCGCACTTCCGTCCCGGCGACCGCCCCGGGATGCAGGTGGACAAACCCGAGCAGGTTGCCGAAAAAATCGCCGAACTCATCGAGTCCGAAGCGCCGGAAGCGGAAATGTGATAAAATTGTGGCATGGCTTTTGAAAAATCTCCCCAGCTGCCGGAAGAACCGGGGCAGTCCGAGCCGAATCCCGAACGCGAGCCGGTTTCTTATGAAAAACTGCTGGAAGCCGCAAAAGCCCTCAATGCGGCGAAGGTAGATCCTCTTGTGGGCGAAGAACAGCGAAGCCGCCGCCTCCAGGAAGTTTGGGACTTGAAAGATTCATGGGAGGCGGAGAATCACATGAGTCTGCGTCCCGGCACCCACATCGCCGGAACTCCCGAAAGAGCCGCAGATATAGTCCGTGCGGCAAATATTTGGATCGATGCCGGATATTCAACGCCAAAATTTCTTAAAGACGCGATGGAACGTCTTGCAGACGAGCACGCCGACGCGCTGCGGGAAGGCAACGAAGAAGTCATAAAAATTCTCGCGGATGCGATGGGGACAATTGAAGGCAAACTTGCGGCAAAAAATCCAAAAGAAAAAGCTTCAGCCAAGCTCCAAAAATATTTGGACGAAGCTCAGGAACACGCCGAGGCAGGAAGAAATATGGAAGCCGTGCAAACGCTTACTTCGGCATTGTTTCATCCCGAATTGAAGAGGGTTTTGACCGAAGAAAAGAAAAAGGAAATCCGGGATCTGCGGGAAGGGATAAAGAAGAAAGGAATTTGAAGACCGTCTTCGCGGGGCCCCGCGAAGACGGTCTTCTCACAACACGCCCCACGTCTGCAATTCATCGCTTTCTTCAAACCACTTGGCGCCTATATCGGTCCTATAGAACATGTTCTGCAGCATGATGTTCTCGATGCGGCGGTATGCGTGCTTGCGCGCGCCGTCCACGGTGGAGTTTGAGCCGGTCACCACCAAAGCGTAACCGCTCTTGCCGGCAAGTTTCCAGTCGCCATCCACGAGTTTCACGTCGCCGAGATGGACACCGTCGGTATTCGGACGCTTGAACAAAATTGAAATGTCTTTATACACCTGCAGTAATTTTTCGTCGCGGTACGGGAACGGCGGCGCCGCGACGACGACCCCGACCTGGAATCCTTTTTGCACCTTTAGCGGATATTGTTCCCCTTTCGCTAGCGCGTACAAAAATTCCCCCATCGGGCTCGTGGTCCCTTCCATCTGGATGCTGATCGTAGGGTAACCGAAGCGCGCGGTGAACTCGAGCGGATAAATTCCCTTGCCGTTCGCGATGCAATTGATGTCAATGTAGCCGACGTATTTGCTCTCGCGAAGTTTCTCGAGCATGCGGCCCAGGGTCGCGTTGAAAAAGCCGTTCGGCTCCGCCCAGAACATGAGCGTGCCCATCTCGCCCGTCGGCGGGCCGATGTCGCCCGGAAACAGTTTCTTGTGCTCGAAGTTGACGTTGATCGGCGTTATGAAATCATGGCCGTTAAAGAACGCGCCGCAGGCGATCTCCGCACCGCCCGCGACTTTCTGCAGCTGGAAGCGCTTGATCTTGCGCGCCCAGCTCTTGCGGTTGTGCTCCAGCATCTCAAGCAGGTCCTTGCCGTCCTCTTCCTGCGCGATGAAAAGCAGGTTCTTCACGTGCCAGTCGAGGTCACCTTCCGCCGGCTTGAAGACGTAGCGGCCCGGATTCTCTTTCAGGAAATCGATTGCCGCGCCGAAGTTGTCGAACGTCCACTGCGGCAGGACGAGCATGCCGGCCGCCTTCATTTCCTGTTGGCCGAATTCGCGGTCAATCTCCAGCTTGTCCGTATATTCGCTTCCGCCCACGACCAATTTTCCCTTCGCGCGCAATTCGTCCGCAACCTTCCCGAAACCGTTCGGCCCGGAAATCACGTCGTCAAAGACGACAACGTCCGCCCAATCCACCTGCCCCAGCCAGTCGTCCACCTTGTCCACAAACCCGTCGCCCACATCCTGGTCCTCCTCGTTGCCAATATACATCCGCACTTCATTGCCTTCCTCTTTTATTTTCCAAGCCAAATCTACCGCCAGCGCTTCGTCGGTCACAAACAGGAATTTTTTGGAGAATTTTTCCTTTTCCGGTACGGCGGGCTGGATTTTTTCCGCAGGCGCGGCCTGGATTTTTTCTTGCGCAACAGCTTGCGGAGCCACGCCCGCCGGAGCGCCATTCGATTTTATTTCAATGTCTGCCATCTCATTTTTGATTGTAATGCTTCTCTTGCGATGAATGCAAGAGGTTTTTTATTTAATCATTATCCGTGTCATATCGGCAGAGACCGGGATCCACGCTTTAAATTATTTCATTCATCTTAAAAGCGTGGGTTCCCGCTCCCGTGTCGGAGCACGGGACAGGCTTCGCGGGAATGACAAAAAGAGGATTATTTCCGCACCACCGAAAAAACATGCGTTTGATAATACGATTCCGGCAGGAATTCGTTTTTGAACGCCGTGAGCGCCGCTTCGCCGCCGGCCATGTCCGCTTCGCCGTACCCCCGCGCCTTCAGCCATTCCAAATCCTCAAGATAAAGCATGAGCCCGAGACCCGGAACTTCGTAATTATGGATTCCCACGGCGCCGTAAAAGCGCTCACGGTTCGGGATCCTCCAGCCCGCGTTGAATCCCATCGGCTTCCCGTTAACCAGAAAAACGCGCGCCTCGGCAGTGCCCGCAAAATTGCCGCCAATGACGTTGTGGTAACGCGCATAAAAAGCCCTGTCGCGGGCTCCCCGTCTTTTTCTCCATACGTCCACGATGTCGTGCAAACTTTGCTTGTCGCCGAATTGCTTCGCATCCGCGATGGAAATAACGTGGTCGCGATAAAACTTATGCTTTTCCTTCCGTAAATATTTGAAATGCCCGCCCGGCAGCGCCGGATCGAACGTCTTCAAATTATATACCGGCCACGTGAGCGTGTAGTTGATCAGGTTCGCCTTGAATTTTTCCGGCAGCGCTTTCAGGAATTCCTTCCGCAACGGCGTCTCGAGTTCCAGCCAGACCTTTTTGACGTCCGGCTGTTCCAAAACACTTTCCAGGTATTCGATTAAAATCGCTTTGCGGCGTTCCGGCGGAGCGATCGGGCTTGAAAATACGAGCGTCGAACCCTCCTCGGCGACCGTCAGCAATCCGTCGCCCTGCCCGCCCGCGGCAAAAACGTTCCGCTCGCCTTTCTTTGGATCGGCGCAAAATTGCCACCAATCAAAATGGTGCTCCGGCGCGTAGCCGAATCTTTTAATCGTTTCCTCAATCAGCTGCCGCGCTTCGACGGGGTTCTCGTAAAATTCCATTTTCTTATTTATAATATCTGAAATGCGACTCGAAATCCATGACCAAAGAGGATATCATCAAAGATCTTGAAAGCAACATCTACTGCCGCATCCAGCGGTCGCCCATCCACGGCGTCGGCGTGTTCGCGATCCGCGACATCCCGAAAGGCGCAAACCCATTCGTCACCTTTATTGACATTGACGTCGTCCCCGTGCCGGAAAAGGAAATAATGGGAAATCCAAGGATACCGGAGGCGGTGAAAGAAATAGTGAAGGCATTTTACGCCATCCGGAACGGGAATATCTATTGCGATGCGCGCAGCCTGAACGAAATCAACATTTCCTATTTCCTGAACCATGCCGAAAAACCGAACTTGGACGTGGAGGAAATTAACGAAGAGACCCATTTCACCGCCAACCGCAACATCCAAGCGGGCGAAGAGCTCACCACGGATTATTCCAAATTCAGCGATTCATATTAAAAACTGAAATGTTCCTGATTCCCCACTCGTGGTACATAATCAAAAAAACGCGGGAAAAGGGCCGCGGGGTTTTCGCCATGCACGACATCGCAGCCGGCACGGTGATCGGCGACTATCTGGGAACCGTTATGGATCCTGCCCACGAAGACGAGAAAAGGAACGGCCTCTACACGATGATTGGCGGCGAAACGTATGATATATTGGGGAATCCCCGAAAAGAAGGGGTTCACCTGATCAACCACTCATGCGCCCACAATTGCGACATCTATCCGTACCGGGGGCACGTGCTTTATTTCGCTTCGCGCAAGATTTTCAAAGGCGAGGAAATCGCCGTGGACTACTGGCTCTACATACCCGATGAAAAGGGCACTACTTGCGCTATGCACGCCTGCCATTGCGGAAGCCAAATCTGCTCCGGTACAATGCATCACGCTCCCCGCGGATTCGATTCTTTGGAAAAATTATGGAAAAAGAATTTTGGAATTTGGTACCGTGAAACTCCGGGCAAATACGGCAAAGAACTGCCTCCTCTCGAGAAATATCCCGCATATATTGAAAAAAATTATCCGGCGATTTACGACCTGTTCGGTTCAGAATCGAAATCAGCTGCAAAATTCAGTGACAAGGTTCTACCCTCGACCCTTGAACTGCGCAAAAGAATCCGCGAAACCGGCCGGCAGATTTCTTTTCCTAAATTACGCCTCACGGTCTACGGCATCCAGAACCGGATGCTTTTGATGAAACGCAAATGAAAAAAATGCGCCATCCCCGTTCGGGAAATGGCGCTTCGGAAACCTACGGTCGCTTGTGGTCTAGTTGAACCGTGAGAAACGTCCCCAGAAAACATCCGAGCGCGGCCGGGACAAGAAACCACTTATTATCAATGTAGCTGATGGTCACGAGGCCGCCGAAAAGCATGACGCACATGCTTGACGCGGCTGCCTGCACGGCCTTTCCTTGGTTCGTCCTCCGGATGTAAATCGTCCAGAGAAAATCAACGGCGACCATCAGGGCAAACACGAGAAGGGATCTAACACTCAGCAACTCTTTCATAGTGCTGCTCCTATTTCAGTTTCAACTTTCAGTTTCAACTCAAGGACGACCGTATCCTCTTTCGGATCCTCGTAATAATCGGGGACTGTGCGGGTAATGGCGAATCCGAATTTCTGGTTCAGGCCCAAGCTTTTCGCGTTGCTCGCGCGGCAGTGGGTGAAGACGCGCTCGAACCTATGGGCTTTTGCGTAATCAATTTCCCACTGCTTGACGACGCTGCCGATTCCCTGGCTTTGGAATTCCGGCAGAAGCCCGGTGCTCGCGATGTAAAGGCAGCCGGGGCTGGGCTTGTCGGTTTTCCAATCGACGCCAATCTCCGTGTCGTGGCCGAGCGCTATCGAGCCGATCGGCTCTGGCCTGCCATCCAGAAAAATCCAGAACACCTGATAATCCTGCCAGTAGCTCGGTTCATCAAAGCAATCGGCTGCCAGGAAAATCCGCTTGTCGAGAGCCATCAACGCCTCGACTTCGCTTTCACTCTGCGTATCGGCGGGCCTTATTTCAATTTCCACCCTCTTCCTCCTTTCTGCCCGATATTTCCAGTGCTAAAAACCTGCCGAGATTATAACATTAAAATGACCGCGCTACAACTATTTTCTACTGTTGGCAGCAAGGGGAAAATGAAAATGATATTTTCATTTTCCCCGAGCGAACCAACAGAGGGCAGAACCCCTATTCGCGCGAATAACGGAGCAGGCTCCGTCAATCGGTTCGTTTAATAAAAATGAAAGTGAGATTTTCATTTTTATTGAACTGCCGATTGTAGAAAGTAACAAAATTGAAAAAAATCATAAATTCATTTATACTCGCTTAAAAGGGCGTTTAGCTCAGTGGTAGAGCGTCGCATTCACATTGCGAAGGCCGCTGGTCCGATCCCAGCAACGCCCACGAAACAAAAAACCGCACAGTGTTTTGGAATCAGCCTGACTCACACTGCTTCCAAAACACTGTGCGGTTTTTTGTTTCGCGTTATTCAATGACCGCCGTGCCGCCGGCTGCCTCTATCTTCTTCTTGATTTCCTCGGCTTCCTCTTTCTTGATGTTCTCCTTCACGGTCTTCGGCGCGCCGTCCACCAGGTCTTTCGCTTCTTTAAGGCCGAGCGTCGTCACTTCGCGGACGACTTTAATGACGTTCAGCTTGCTCGCGCCGCCGGACTTCAGGATAAGGCTGAAGCTCGTCTTTTCCTCCGCCGGAGCCGCCGCCGCGCCGCCTCCTGCCGCGACCGGAGCCGCTGCCGAGATGCCAAATTTCTCCTCGAGCGCATGCACAAGCTCGGCGAGCTCGGCGACCGTCATGGATTCGATTTTTGAGATGAGATCTTCTTGATTTGCCATGTTGAATATTCTGTCATCCTGAGCCTTCAGGCGAAGGATCTCATGAGATTCTTCGGCTGATGCCTCAGAATGACAAAAACTTTATGAATTGCTCTTACTTCCGACCTTTGCCTTCTCCTCCAGCAGATACAAGAACAAACGAATCGGTCCGGCAAGCGTGCTGAGCAATTGTGCCAATAGCACTTCGCGCGGCGGCAACTTGCCGATATAGACCACTTGCTCCGCATCAAGCGGCGCAGATTTCTTCAAGTCGTGCCCGCTCAAGATATGCTTCACCCACATCTGCTTGTCGCCGCCTTCCGGCACTTCGAGTTTCGAGAAAAAGTTGAACGCCGGCCCGGCCACTTCATCAATGCCGCCTTCCGAAAAAATCGTGCCGACGGAAACCTTGAACTGCTTCAAATCAACGTCAATCCCCTTTTCCTTCAGCAAGATGTTGAGCAAACGCTTCTTGATAACCAGAAAATGCGCGCCGGTTTTCTCGAGCTCGCGGCGGAAACGGCGCATGCTCTCGGCGGTTATCTTCGTGAAGTCGGCGAAAATCAAGGCATGGCTCTTGTCGAGCAGCTGTTTCGCCCTCTTGAGTTCCTCGTTTTTCTGGATTTTTGTTTTCATGAGGGTTATCAAGTTATAAGGTTGTCAGGTTATAAAGTTAAACTTTACGAACCTGACAACCTGATGACTTTTAACCAAAAACGGCCCCGTTCCAAAGGTCGCAAAAATGACCGATTATTCGATCATCCCTCGGCGGGACTTATAAGGGAGGGGCAAGGGGCGAGTAGTTAGTATTTAGGGGCATTAACCCCTAACTACTTGCCTCTAATCCCTTCCAACTGCCCGCTGTCTTTGGAATTGAGAACAGTATAGCAGGTCCGGATTTAATGTCAAATGACAAAAATCGACGTTGGATGTCGTCGATTTTTGTCATCCCCGCGGAGGCGGGGATCCACGCTTTTTCCAGTATTATGAAAAGATCCTAAAATCCGCCCAAATTCCCGACGCTGTTCACCGACGACTGAACCACCTGCTGTATCCAAACAATCGCGATCCAGAACGTGATGATGGTCGAAATCGCCATGAGCGCAATCGCGATGATGCCAATCTGCTTCGCTTTCGGGTTGTCCGAGCGGAAATATTTGATTCCCTGCCAGTAGCTCACCGCCAAAAAACAGATTACCGGCAGGACGATGCTGAAGGCGTAAAGCAACACCTGCGCTCCGGTGCTTGTCGAGAGCGCCGGCTCGCCCAGCTTCTTCCCGCAGTTCGCGCAAAAGTACCACTCCGGTTGAACAGGCTGGTGGCACTGCGGGCACGCTACTAATATTGTGGTAGGGACAGGAATATTTTCACCCATGCAATAATTCTATCACGTCTTGAAGAAAATCGCCTTTTTGATTATATTATAAAGGTTCAACGCCCCTATAGCTTCAGTTTGAGGCTGATCCGCCTCTGGCGGACAATCGGTAGAGCAGTCGCCTTTAGTAAAATTTTCTGCTGAAAATTTTACCAATCGGTTCGTTCGTTAAAAATGTAAGCGCCGTCCGATGCATTGCATGCATCGTGCCCCCATAGCTTAATGGTAAAGCAGCTGCCTTTTAAGCAGTTTGACCTAGGTTCGATTCCTAGTGGGGGCACGATGCACAAAATTCGTACGGGCGCTTACATTTTAACAAACTGCCAATTGTAAGCAGTTGACCTAGGTTCGATTCCATTTGGGTGATACAGCCAGGTTTTTCAATGACCCGGCGGCCCCGCCTCCCGATGGGCGACCAGGTTGTCGAGGAGCTTGGACACAAAAAATATCGCTGCGAGAAATTGCAGCGATATTTTTGTTCCGGCTACTCCGTTTCCAGCCTCAGCGTGATCACCTTGTCCTTGAGGATCAGCCGCTCTTCAGGTTCGACAGCAGCTCGCGCTTCTCCGTGATTCGACCCCTCGGTCAGGAGATAAGATCGCATATGCCTCTCGCATCGAACTCCTCATCCTCGTCGCGCTTCTCACGGCTTTTGCCCAAGTGCGATCCGCCTGAAATTTGTTGTACCGCGTGATCCCATCCTTGAATTTCTGTCTGACGCCAAGCTCGTTGATGTCGAGCGTATCGAAGATTTTCACGATCTGTTGGATGATCTCTTCCTCTTTGATATACCCGCCCGTGCACTCAGGATTCTTTCGCCTTCGTGCATTTGTAGTAGACGTACCGATGGCATTTCCGTTTTGTTGGTAATTTGAATTTCTTGATGCTGTGATGCCGATTGCATAATCCGTAGGTAATGAGCTTCCGTGAAGCCGAGTCATCTGTTTTTATTGATCTCGCTCCGGACAAGCTGTTCTTGCGCAGCGTCATAGAGTTCCTTCTGTGATGATTGGGGTATGCTGCCGGTCTTAGGCATTGTCTTATTAATGCGGCGGATGAGGCGCTTCTGACCACCAGTAATGCGTGTAAGGAATGGCAATCCAACAAAGTTGAATTTACCATCGATTTTTCCGAACCATAAGCCTTTATATTTTTTTCTATTACTACCATGTCCTTAAAAACTTCCTTGAACGGTTATCGAAGTGCTCCGCGAAACCACTGAAGCCATTAATAAATATTGGATTCTCTGGATCAGAGATGGTTAAGCATTTTGATAAGAGCGGAAATAATTGTCTTAGGTAGTGTTTTGGATTGTTGATTTCGAGGGCTCTCGCTGCCAATCGTATGATAGGGTATAAATTCCAAGCTGATGAAATTCTTTCTAACCATGACCAATCCATGTTTTCGTTATCCCATCCGTAAAACTTTCTCAAGAATGAACGGATTCCCGAATAATAACCGCGCGATGATTTTCCTTCTTTCTGCCATTGACCATAGAGATTACAATATCCCCAGAAGAGGCCGTTCTTTTTTAGAAAGCTCTCTTCGTCTTTGTAGCGATCTGATGAATAGCCGGGGTTGATGCCAATAAATATGATTTTATTTCTCGGCTTTGTTACGTCGCCGCAAAAATAAACGGGATACGCCTTCTCCGCGGGGAAAATTCCGAAGTCCTTATTTATCTCTTCGTAGACAGAGCCTTCAAAAAGTTCTTATCAAATCGCTCCTCCTCAAATTCGATAAGTGCTTCGATAAACTTTAATCCCTTTAATTTCGATATTGATTCGTAGTTTTTCATGAAGAATTATCCGACCTCCTTCTCCAAATGTTCCGGTCTTGGCAAATAGTTCAGCCATCTTTATTTCTTCACTTCTATCACGTTAACCGGCTTTTCGCAAAAGATCGAGAGGTGGCACGCCGCCTCAATCGCGTCCTTTACACTCGAACCCAAATAGAGAGCCGCAAGCGCATAATCCATCCCCGCGCCGATCGCATAGTAATCGTTAATTTCCCGGACAAAATAGCTGTCGATGAAGAATATTTTCTGTTTATGAACCACGAGAAACGCGGAGGTTTCAAGTTTCGGTGCGTTCTTCAGGTCGTTGAGGTAAGTGGAGAATTCACTCATTAGGCTGGTCCATCCGTATTCGCTATTCGACTTCGGGAGATGGTTTTTTAGGAACTCGCGGAACAAGGAATGGATCGCGGCGCTTCCTACCGTGCCCACAATCATGTCTTGGTTCACGCGGAACAGCTTCGCAGAGCTTGTCCTTTTCCTGTGTTCCCCATCCGCTGATCCGGATGCTGTCCGAGCCGATCGTGATTTTGCCGCCTTTTTTCCTTACTGCTACAACGCTCATATATTTTGTTGTTTATATTTTTTTTGTTTTGACCTTCACTGAACCATACACCCGTAATGCGAAATTTCAGGAAGTGAAATGTGCATAAGATCGGTTTTAGGGTAGTCTCGTGTCAATGGGGTTTTATGCACAAGAATGTTTAGCGGCGTTTTGATTACGCTCCTGCGTCAAGGGGCGAGCTACGCACAGCAGCAAGTCATTTTGACGCAGAACGTCAAATTTCCGCGAGGGGCTTGACGGCTTTGAAGTACGACTCTTATTGCCAAAGTTTATAAAATCGTGATACCTTTTAGGTTATTGGCTGACGTCGAGCAACCCCATCACGTTATGGTACGTCGATATCGGATTTCATAGCCGCATCTGTTTTCACTAAAAATAGCTTATT
>CAVUWW010000025.1:0-19015 GCA_963745135.1 uncultured bacterium
CCATACCCTAGACCCCAGACTCTTGTTCTTATTTTCTCCTCTTCACAATCATCTTGCTCGACCTCTTCCTCTTATTCCTCGTCTTGTGCCCGCCGGTCACGTTGCCCCACACGTCCTTCGGCTTGCGGGTACCGCGCGGCTGCCTGCCCTCGCCGCCGCCGTACGGATGGTCAACTGGATTCATTGCCGTGCCGCGGACGGTCGGCCGGATGCCAAGCCAGCGCGAGCGGCCGGCTTTGCCGATCGTCGTGAGATTCCATTCCGCGTTCGAGACCTGCCCGATTGAGGCGAAACCGGTCCATGGCACGCGCCGCACCTCGCCGGAACCGAGCTTCAAGTCAGTATAGCCGTCGGCGTTCGCGAGCACCTCAGCGTACGAACCCGCCGAGCGCGCAAGCTGTCCGCCGTGCCCGGGCGTGAGCTCGACGTTGTGGACCTGATAGCCAACTGGCACGTTCTTGAGCTGCAACCGATTGCCCGTCTTGAGCGGCGCGGCCTCCGCAACCTCAATTTCGTCGCCAACCTTCATGCCTTCGGGCGCGAGGATGTAATGACGTTCATCGAAGGTTCCCTTCACCCGCGCGATGAACGCCGTGCGGTACGGATCGTACTCCAATGTTTCGACGACGGACTTCGCGCCGACGCGATTCTGTTTGAAGTCAACCATGCGGTACAATTTTTTATTGCCGCTGCCTTGGTGCCGCATCGTAATGCGCCCAGCGGAATTCCTGCCCGAATGCGCCTGTAAGCGAACCGTGAGCGGCTTCCACGGACCAACCTTCGAAAGCCCGCGGTAGTCCGGGGTCGTCATTGAGCGTCGCGATGGAGTTGTGGGTTTGTAGCTTTTCATTAGGGTTTAGGGTTTAAGGTTTAGGGTTTAAGGTTTAGGGTTCCGCACCCTATACCCCATACCCTAAACCCTATACCCTATTGAACATCGATCTTCTGCCCTTCCTTCAGCGTCACGACCGCCTTGCGATAACCGCCCTGCAGGCCGCCCGCGCCGCCGCGGAATTTTTTCGGCTTCGGCGGGCGGTTCACGACGTTCACCTGAATGGCGTCCACTTTGTAAATCTCCTTGATCGCCTTGCGGATCTCCGGCTTTGTCGCGTGGGATTGTACTATAAATGTGTATTTCTGGGCAACATTCGCAGCCGTAGCTTTTTCAGTTATCCAAGGTTTTTTGATGATGTTGGTCATGGGAGTGCGAATGAATATAATGCGAATTTGCGAATGTATGCGAATGATGCGAACAAATGCGGTGCGAATGGGATTTCTTATTCGCGGCATTCGCATCCCATTCGCGGATTCGCATTATACCGATTCGCATTCATACTTTATAATGCCTCTCGATCACTCCGATCGCCGCCTGGTCGACCAGCAGGTTTTTATGGTTGAGCAAGTCATACACATTCAGCGATGTCGCGTCGAGCGCTTTGGCTTTTTGTAGATTGGACGACGCGCGGAAGAGGTTCGCATTTCCGCCGACGGACGATGCCGGGACGAGCAACGCGTCATACCGCTTCGCGGTCTTCTTCATCGCCAAAATTCCGCGCAATGATTCGGCAAGCATTTTCGTCTTCGGCGCCTCGACCGCCAGATTTTCAAAGACCTTCAACTCGCCATCCTTCATTTTTTTTGAAAGCACAGAGAACAAAGCGCCGCGCTTCATCTTCTTGTTCACCTTCTGCGAATAGTCGCGCTCGTTCCGCGGCCCGTGCGCCTTGCCGCCGCCGACCCAGAGCGGCGAGCGGGTCGATCCGTGCCGCGCGCGGCCAGTCCCCTTCTGGCGCCACGGCTTCCTGCCGCCGCCGCGCACCTCGCTGCGGTCCTTCGCGTGCGCCCACGGCCCGTGGCCGTTCGCAATTTGCGCGTCAAGGACCTGCTTCACGAGTGCGGCGTTCCATCGGGCTGCAAAAATATGATCTGGCAGCTCGACGGTGCCCGTTTTTTCGTTTTTTAGATTATAGAGGTCGGTGGTCATTGGGGTTTAGGGTTTAGGGTTTAGGGTTTAGGGTTCACTATACCCTAGACCCCAGACCCTATACCCTATTTCACTTTTCTTATCTCCACTATTCCTCCTCTCGCGCCAGGCACCGCGCCCTTCAGGAAAATGAGATTTTTCTCCTTGTCGATCCCGGCGACTGCGAGATTTTTTATCGTCACGCGCGTGCCGCCCATGTGTCCCGCCATGCGGCGGCCCTTGACCACGCGCTGGAACGCCGTCGAGCCGATCGAACCCGGTGCGCGATGGCGGTTTTTCTGGCCGTGCGTCTTCGGTCCGCCCGCGAAATTGTAGCGCTTCACGACGCCCGCGAACCCGCGCCCCTTCATCGTGCCGCTCACCATAACTTTATCGCCCTCGGCGAACGATTCAACGGTGACCTTGTCTCCAACATTGAATTTGCCCACTTCCCGCCTCCCTTCTCCCTTCTCCCTAAATTCTTTCTTCGCCTTCCCCAGCGCCACTTGCACCGCCTCGTAGCCGTCGCGCTCCTTCGTGCGCAAAAGCGACACCAAGTTCGGCTCCGCGTGAATAACTGTGACCGGAACCACTTTCAACACCTTAACAGTCGCGACTTTCTTGTCCTTCATAACCTTTACGTCCGTCTCTTTCCAAAGCTGCGTCATATTCAGTTTTTTGCCCAGTATAAACATGCGAATGGATATAATGCGAATTTGCGAATGTATATGCGAATGCCGCAAATCTTTAGTTCATGGCCGGTTCTCTATTCGCGGCATTCGCACGCCATTCGCAGATTCGCATTACGAATAAGAAACCCCGATTGCCGGGGAGTTTTTTCCACTACATTATGCCTACTCCGTGCTTAAACGGAGCAACCCCTAAAGAAAACGAGATTCGTTCTCCAAAGTGAAAGCATGGATATCGTGGAAAACCCCCAGGAACCTTGTGAGGAAGTATAACAAGGACGAAGAGAAAATGTCAAATGTTTGTTTACCCCATATCCTAAACCCAATGCCCTTCCTCTTCATGGGCTCCAATTGATATTGATATCATCCACTCTCGGCGTGAGAGTCTGTGACGGGTCCGACGTGAGCGTCACGCGATAGCGGAAATATTGGATGCCGGTGAACGTGTATGGCAAGGAAAGCGGCACGCCGGGCTGGGTCGTATAAAACGAATTGATCGTCCCGTCGGAGCCGGTGTAGCTCCACGGGCCGCCGGAGCTGCTGCTTGTTGCGAACTGGAAGCCGACGGACGTGCCGCCCGGCAAACTGCCGTGCCACAAGAGCGAATTGAGCTGGGCGCCGAGCGCTATCCCGGTGTCAAGCGTCGTCGAATCGAGGAAGCCGACCATGGCCGGGCTTGAGCCCGTAATGGGAAGGAGGATCGAGCCGGCCGTGCTCGCATAGCTAATGTTCGTCGAGGTTGCGAACCGGCTGTTCGTGAAAGTCATGGGTCCGATCTGGCCGGAACCGCCGGACCAGTCGGTCTGGTCGAAAACGAAATTCTGGTTGCGCGTCAGAATCGTCGCGAGCGTCCCGCCTCCGCCGCCGGGCCAGGAATATTTGACGACGACCTGTTTCGATGAAGGATCGTATGTGCCGCCGCTTGCAACGATCGTCCCGGTCGAACTCCGATAAACGTCCGTTATGTAGAAATAGCGCGAATATGTGGTGCCGCCCAAAGTGATATTTTCCGTCAGGTTCGAAGTGTTGGCGGCCGTGGAGGCGGATCCGACGGTATAGAACGCGCCGGGATTGCTCTCGTTCCGATATTCCGTGTTGATCCAGTCGGCGGAGCGGATATTGTTCGAAACGCGCAACTCGTCCTCGATGCCGGTGTTGAAGTACGTGCCATTGCCCATGGTCATCAGGTAAAATGTGCTGTTTGGTAAAGCTGTGGTATTGTCGCCGTTGCAACTGCCGCCGCAACGGTTGGGAACGGATCCCGGAACGCCATCAATGTACAAATTGATCTGGTTGGTCGGAACCGTAAGATTTTCAGCGAAGACATAATCATGCCACGCGCCTGCGGAAGGCCGCGTGTAGGTGACGCCGTTCGTGATTGCATTCCCCGTCGCCCAAATTTCCAATTTTGAGCCGTCGCTTGGCTCGACGTCAAAGCCACCCGATGTCGTAAGGCCGTTCGACGTGAAGCCGGCCGCTATGGCGTTCGTCACGAAGTTCGACTGGTACAGCCAGAATTCCGCTGTAACCTGTCTTGAGCCGGAGAGGTTGATGGGCATGGAAACGTACTGACTGCTCGCGGCGTTGAAATTCGCGCCGCCGTCAATTTCGCCCGCAGTCGCCGTCGCGCCGGTCGTGCTGCTGCCATTTGCCCCGTTATTTGTCGAGTCCGGCACTACGCTCGCCAAGTTCGCCAAATGGTACACTCCTTTATAATTGCCGTCCCAAACCTGCTGCGGGAAATATCCCGCGGACGGGACGCTTGGCTTGTCGTAGAACATATAGATGGGATTGTTCGTCGTGGACGAAAGCGTGGGAACCTGTACCCAATAAGCGATGGCGCCGGTGGAAGACGAATACGATTCCTGCTCGGCATAAAGCGGGATCGTGCCCGACGGGTCGGCAGTGAAATAGATGTCGTTGCCGGCCGCGCTTTGGAGCGTACCGTTCTTCTGGGAGGAAGCCGCCATATCCGAAAACGGCGCGCTTACCGTTGAAATGAGCACCGGAAAATTTGTGAGTATGGTTCCGTTCACCTGGCTCACCTGCGAACCCGGGATCGTGATTGTCCGGCGGTAGGCATAGCCGTTCGGGAATGTCGCCGAGGCGGCGGTCACGAGCTGGAACGGCGAGGCGGCGGTGTTCAGATAATAAGTGTTGATCGAGCCGGTCGCGAGCGCAAGCATATTGTGCCAATTCTGTTCCGACCACACGCGCACATTGTCGAGCAGCTCCTTCCCGAGCGCGGTTCCCGTCTGCACGTTCGCCGCCTGGGTGTTCTCGCGGAGCGAGGGCGCGATGACGGCGGCCGCGGCTACCACAAAAAGCGCGCCGACCGCGATGGCGACCAATAATTCTATCAGCGATTGGCCAGAGCGAGGTGCGTAGATGGGCATACGAATGTACGAATTTTTACGAATATACGAATAAGAAGTTGGATTTCCCATTCGTATATTCGTACCGATTCGTAAATTCGTATGCCCCTACGAGAAGCTGCTCGTCAGCTGGTAGATCGGCACGATGATTGCGAGCGCAATCACGGCGACAATGACGCCCATCAAGACCAAGAGGACCGGCTCAAGGAGCGAAACCGCCATCTTGATGCTCGTATCCACGCTTTTCGCGTAAAAATCAGCCAGCGTTCCAAGCACCTCCTCGATATGCCCCGCTTTTTCCGAGATGGCGATCAGGCTAGTCACCGAGCGCGGGAACGCCTCCTCGCGCCGGAACGCCTCGCCGATCGTGAAACCCTTCGACAACCCTTCATCCGCTACGCGCATGAGCGCCAGCTTGAAATCCGTGAGCGAGACCGTGTCCGCCGCGACGCGGATGGTCTGCACGATCGGAAGCCCTGCCTTCATGAGCGAACTCATGGTCGAGGCCATCTGCTGGATGGCGAGATCGCGATAGATGCCGTGGATGACGGGCACGCGCATGAGTCCCCGACTCCACGCCCGCTTGCCAGTTTCGGTGTAGCGGACGAAAAGGAACAGCCCGCCAATGAGCACGACGGCTAAGGAAAACAGGAGGATGATATGGCCGCCGACAAAAAGGCCGACCGTAAAGACAACCGCGGAGAACATCGGCGGGTTCACGCCGCTCCCAAGAAAGACCGTCGCCACCTTCGGCAGGGCAAAAGTCACGAGAAAAGTCAGGATGGCGACCGACATCCCAAGAAGCACGATAGGATAGATGAGCGCGGAACGCACGCGGTTCCGCAAATCCGCTTCCTGCTCGAGCGAGACCGACAGGTCCTCGAAGGTCTTCTGCAGATTCCCCGACGCCTCCGCCGCCCTTACCAAGCTGACGAACGTCGGCGAAAATTCCTTGCGATGCTTTTCAAACGTAACGTAAAACGGCTGGCCACGCCGCAAATTTTCGCGCACTTCCAGAAGGAAGCTGCGCACGGCCGGCTTGTCGAAGTCGGCGATCAATATGTCCACCGCCGAAAGCAGGTCGGTTCCCACGCGGAGCATGAGCGCGAGGTACTTCACGAGGAACACCTTGTCAGTGACGTTGATCGCCCCGATCCGGGACGCAAAGATGCCCTTTCCGCCCCCGGGCGCCTTCACGGAAACCGGCCGCAACCCCCTACCAGCCAAATACTGCAAAACATCCTGAAGGGTGTTCGCGTCAAAGTCGTCCTCGATGATTTTTCCGGAATCGTCTGCCGCCCTGTAATGGTAGAGCATGGGAGTAATCGCGAATATCGCGAATGAGCGCAAATAACGCGAATCAACTACTTACTCCTTAATAATAACAAACTGCATTTTATTCGCGTTATTCGCTTACATTCGCGTTATTAGCGATTACTCCCGAATCACCCTCAAAACCTCATCAATAGTAGTCAGTGCCAGCTCCACCTTCGTCAGCCCGTCCTCAAACATCGTCTTCATGCCGGCCCGGTGCGCATCGAGACGCAGGGCATCCTCGTTGAAATGGTCGCTCAAGATGAGCTTCCGGATGGCCTCCGTGACCTCGAGCACCTCGAAAATGCCGAAGCGCCCGACGTAGCCCACGCCGTTGCACGCCGTGCATCCCTTGCCGCGGTAGAGCGTGGCGGGCGCCTTCAGGGCGCCTTCCGGAAGCCCAAGGATCTTCCGCTGGCTCTCGACCATCGTCACCGTGTTCGGGTCGACATCATAGGAATAGATGCACGACGGGCAGATCTTCCGCACCAGGCGCTGGGCGATGACGATGTTTAAAACCGAACTTACCAAATACCGCTCCACCTTGAGGTCAAACAATCTCGGAATCGCAGTCGGCGCGTCGTTCGTGTGGAGCGAGGACAAAATAAGGTGGCCGGTCAAAGCCGCCTCGACGGCAATCTCGGCCGTTTCCGAGTCGCGGATCTCGCCGACCATGATGATGTTCGGATCCTGCCGCAAAAGCGCGCGCAGCCCGGCGGCGAAGGTGATGCCCGCCTGCGCGTTGATCTGCGTCTGGTTCACGTAGCGCATGTTGTACTCGATCGGATCCTCGACCGTCGTCACGTTCACCTGCGGCCGGTTCAGGATGTTCATCAAGGCGTAGAGCGTCGTCGTCTTTCCGGAACCGGTGGGGCCGCACGAGAGGATCATGCCGTAGGATTTCTTCAAATTATCGGCCACTATCTTCGCGGCTTCCGGCGAAAGTCCGATCTCCTCAAGCGAAAGCGGCTTCTGCGTCGCCTCGAGCAAGCGCATTTCCACTTTCTCGCCGTAGAACGTAGGGATTACCGAGACGCGGACATCCACGGTCTCGTTCCCGATCTTGTGCCGGAACCGTCCGTCCTGCGGTTCGTAGTGCTCGTCAATCTTCAGGCCAGCCAGGAGCTTGATGCGCGCGACGATTGCCGGATGCACCGTTTTCGTCACCTCCAAAATTTCGTAGAGGATGCCGTCCACGCGATACCGGACGAACGTTGATTCCTCCAATACCTCGATGTGGATGTCCGACGCACGCATTGCGATGGCATACGACAAAATGTTGTCCACGATGCCCACGATCGGCAGCTGCGCCGCCATCTCCTTCGCGTCCTTCGAGGGGTTTGCGAGGGACGCCCGGACGTTCTCCTCAATGATTTTTTTGAAGTTCTGCTCCACCTCATAGCCATAGACCGAAAAGCCCTGCCGCAAGTCCGCCGCGGTCGTGAGATATGGCTTGATTTTCGCTTTGAAGCGCTGGGCGAGAAACTCGATCGTCTCGAGATCCGACGGGTCCACCATCGCGACATCGAGCGTGCCGTCTTCCTCGCGGCGGAACATGATGACCTCGCGGTCGCGCGCGACGGACTCCGGCAGGATCTGCAACACCTCTTTGTCGATGGTCCCCTTCGAAAGGTCAATGCGGTCCACGCCGAGCGTCCGCGCGATGAGATCGTTCAGGTAGCCAGGCTCGGCAACCTTCTCGGCGACCAGCACGTCCACGATGTTCTGACTCTTCCGCTCGGCTTCGGCGAAGAGCGCGTCAAAACGCTCCGCCGTGATAAGGCCTTCATCGACGAGAAGCTGCTTGATTCTTGCTGGTGGCAGTGGAAACTTCATTGGGTCACGAGGGGCATACGAATTTACGAATTTGTACGAATATACGAATAAGAACTTGAATTTCCTATTCGCATTTTCGTAACGATTTGTAAATTCGTATGCCCCTTCATTATATCATCAAACCATAAATGATTCCGGATTATTCGTATATTCGTAAAAATTCGTACATTTGTATGTCCATAAAAGCAAAAACCCCGAACGAATCGGGGCTTTGCGAAAACCGCGGACTAAATCTTTACATACCAGGATTCGTTCCGCCTTCAAAAACGTTCACGTTAACGCCGCCATCGTTCGTTTCCACATCACCCGAACCGCCCGCCGAATATTTCGCGCTTTCCATGAAGGCACCGAGCTTGAACGTGTTGTTCGCCGCATTGGGCATGTAAGAATAGTAAAACCCTCTCGTGCCGTTGTTCGTGGTATTATTCGGGTCAACTGGAAGGTTGCCAAGCGGAGAGCCAGCGCTGATTGCGGAAAAATTGACCGGAAGCCAACCGGATCCAGGACCATTGATTCCTCTCAAAGTGCTTGATGCAACCGCGCTCGCGGCCAGCTCTGTAACCATCCACGAACTGCAACCGGCAGTCGCGGCCGATGCCATGAACGTGGTCGTTGCCGTGGACGTGCTATTCGGGATCATGATTGTGTTCACGCCCACCGCTGGAACCGCGCTGATATAGCAAATAGTGGTTGTCCCCAAATAGGTCGAACTCACGTCCGCCAGATACAGCGAGATCGCGCTCTTCAGGGTCGCCATGTCGGACGTCCTGTTCGAGTCGCGCGCCTGCGCCAGAAGCTGGGCAGGGTTCAGCGTCAAAATGACGACGACCGCCAAAATCGCGATGATGGCGATAACGACCAGCAATTCGATGAGGGTAAAGCCCTTTCTGTTTAATTTTTTCATAACAGGGTTATTTTGACGACCTTTTGACCTCGTCTCGAAAATAGGCATTCGGATATCGCGAGGAATTTTCGAGGTGAAAATCGCAAATGTTCGGCGAAGCTGTAGCTTGACGCTACTGCGAGACGAACTTTGCGGTTTTCAGCCGAAAATAACCGCGAGAGCCGGACGAGCTATTTTCGAGACGAGGTCATATTCTATGTTCATTATAATAACATCCCCTTGCGGCGTCAAAGCTGGGGCTGTGGATAAATGACAATAGCGAGGGTATAGCCACTAGCCAATAGCCACTAGTGAACTAAATTATTTTCTTTCCGCCCTAGCGGCTAGTCGCTAGTGGCCAGTGGCTATTCTAAACTCCTCCGGCGGCTCCGCCTCAATTCGCATCCGCTTGCCGTCCGGCGCGGTGAATTCAATGGATGAAGCATGGAGCATGAGGCGGGAGGCGGGACTTTTTATTCCCTTCTCCCTTCTCCCTACTCCCTGCTCCCTTCTCCCATATAAAACATCCCCCACCACCGGATGGCCAATGCTCGCAAGATGAACCCTGATTTGATGTGTTCTTCCGGTTTTCGGCTTTACTTCTAGAAGAGACATCCATCTCCCATCTCCCATCTCCCATCTCCCGATGACCCTATATTCCGTCACCGCCTCCTTCGCCATCTTCACCGACCGCACGCTGCGCTTCGTCGTCCCGTTCCGGATGCCGATTGGCGCGTCAATCACGCCGCTTTTTTCTTTCAACTCGCCCCAAACGACCGCAAGATAGGTCTTTACGATTTCGTGCTTCTGGAAAAGCGACTTCAGGTACTCGAACGTCTTTTGGTTCCTCGCCACGAGCATCACGCCCGACGTGTCCTTGTCGAGCCGATGCACGATGCCCGGGCGGGTCGCCGGGTCGTCGCCGACGGTTTTTATTTCCGGATATCGCTCGAGCAGCCAATCAACGAGCGTTGATTCGGGATTCGCCACTCGGATTTTCCCGATGCCCGACGCCCGACGCCCGATGCCCGAACCATGCACCACCAAGCCGGCGGGCTTGTCCACCGCCAGGAAATTTTCGTCCTCGTAGATAATTTTGGGATCAGATATGGCCGCCGGTTGCATGAGCATATTCACAGTATACCGCAATAAGTTACGGACATTTTGTCACCTCGGATTTAGAATATGGGCAGCATCTGGAACCGTTTGAGGTTCAGAAATGAAAGGCTCTTAGAGCCAGAAAGGGGTCATAGGCGAGATTCAGTATCAATGCGGAAACCGTTGTCTCTGGCACGCCGGCGGGACGGAATTGTCCGCTGCCACCAACCCAAGAGGAATTGGATGCGGTATGGAAGGCGCTGAACCACGTCGCCCACAAGCCCGGACGGGCGATGGTGATGATTGAGGTGCTGCAGGCCTCATTTCATCAATGTTACGATTCTGCCTATCCATCGGTTCGCGGATGTTGCCTCCGTTAAACAACAGGGCGAGCGGCGAACCGGCGGCCCTGCGGAAGCGCATGCTCGTGTAATTGCCGAAAGGCGTCTTGCGTTCCGGGATGCTCGGCTTGCGCTCGAAGTGATAGCCGAAGATCGAGGCGAAAAGATTCTGCACCCGCTTGGTAAAGTCGATATTGTTGTTGACATCCTTCGGCATGTCTCAATGATAGCAACAAATCATTTGAATATTTTGATATCAGCTGTTTCCGGATCCTGTCCGACAACCTCTGCGAGCCGCATGTCCGTTCCCGGGAGATAATCGTCGAGCGAACAAACTTTGAGCGCATATGCCGCATACTCAAACGTCTTGAAAAGATAGCCGAAGAAAGTTCCCGTATAGCGGTACCGCCGGATGCAGCCTTCGATCGCTCCGTTGATCTCGCTCTCGGCGGCGCGCCAGCGGCGGAGGAAGAAATAGCGGTCAACCCATTCATCGACGATAAAACGAAGCAAGCCGACGAGTTCGCGTGTGGCCGCCACGTTCCCTTTCTGGGCAACCCGCACGAGTGCGATGGTTAACCTCTGCCGTAGCTTCTCCTCCTTCGCATCCATGGTCGCGATGAAAATATAGAGCTTTTCGCGATGCTTGCCGATAACTTTCTCAACCTCATCCTGGTTCTCGTACGGCTTGTGGGACTTTCGCCGATACCGCACCCAGCGTTTTTGGTATCGGCGCGGTAGGGCGACGGTCACCCGATCCCAATCAATCTGGCCGATTTCCGTCCTCATATTTTTCGATATGAAGCGGTACGCGGAGGGAGCGTGCCGCAGAATCCATGAGCTGCTGAACCCCTGCGGGTTCTTTTCATGAAGCGCTCGCTTCAAGGTTTTGATACATTCGCGGAAAGTCATTGCTTCAGCTAAAATCATAACAGGATTTTGAGAATTTTCTGAAGCGATTTTCCTGGACTCTTTAGCGCTTTCGTCGCCTGCCTTTGGCTGGGAACATCGCGCTGGACTTCGCATGGCATCGGCGGCTTCCTTGTTGGCATGGAGATAACGCAAACCATAGCAAAAAACGGGGCAGGCGCACCTGCGATAAAGGTCGAAGAGAAAGTGAAGCATTGCCTCTGCGCGAGGGAATCAACCGAATCGGAAGAACAGCAAGTTCTTTCGATTGATTCGCAAATCAAGGAGATGCTGAAGATTGCCGAACGCGATGGATTGGAAATCGTGGACAGCATACGCCGATCATCACGAAGGAACTTTACGACCGAGCACAGGAGCAACTTGTCCGAAGCGAGATCAATAAGGATAACAAAGAGTTTGCCTTCACTAAACTCATATCGTGCGGAGTTTGCGGATCGGGCGTGACTGCCGCGGAAAAATACAAAAACCAGCAGAATGGGAACGTACATCGCTATGTCTATTATCGCTGCACGAGATCGAAGAATCCGCACTGCGAGGAGGGCTACATCAAAGAAGAAGAAATCATCGAGCAGATCGTGAAGATCCTTGATACGCTCGATATCAGCGAGCTTGGCGTCAGGCAGAAATTCAAGGATGAGATAACGCGGCACAACAAGTTCAGGAGGATCGCACTGGGCAAAGGAAGGGAGAAGTCGGAACCCGAGGAATTTGATGCCAAAGCATACGCTGTCTATCTGCTGATCGAGGGGCCTATCACGGAGAAGCGGGAGCTGCTGTCGAACCTCAAGAGCAGACTGACGCTCAGAAATAGAGTGATCACAATAGAGGACTGCGCGGGGAAATAAACGGACAAAAACAAAACAGCGAGCAATCGCTGTTTTGTTTTCCGCCCCTGCAAGGTGGGTTGCAAGGTCGTCTGGGCGGGTCAGGGACCAGAGTCCCTTGAACCGCGCCCTGAGTTGTGCAGGAGAATTGAGATAGCTCGAACGGTTTTTGATACCCCAAATCTGAAACGCCCGATGGCGGCGGAGCCGCACCGATGACAATTTCAAGTTTTTCTTTGGTGGCGACTAAAGAACTTTCTTCCGATTGCGATATAGAAAAAGGAACGCTTAATCAATTCAAAAACGACAATGACAATGAATAATGCTAGAGCCGTATATCCCGCAAAACTCCACCAGTTCCCCACGGTCTTGTTTGCCAATTCCACCGTATATTGCGGGACGTCGGCGAACAATCCTCGGCCTAGCGTGTTCGTCCCTAGACATAATTCGTTCGCTTTTTCTTTCGCGGTTGTGTCTGGAACAAATCCATTTGTATATACCTGCGTAGCACCTAATCGCTCGGCCTCCGCCTCAAATGCGTCAATGCCATTAGCTCCAGCGTTGTACTTTGTACCGTTGATACAAACAATGAAAGAATTGTCGTTATCAATGGTGGTGTATGGCTTGAGAGAATACGCGAAAAGTACGACTAAGATTAGTGTCGCTATGTATACAAAAACAAACACCACCTTTAGGAAGCGGAACCAAACTTTTGATTCAAGGTCTTTAGTTTCCATGTGTTAAGAACGCTTACCTAAAATGAAACCTTTCAACCATTCAGCGTCTGTAAATTTAATCACCAACATTCCCGTTGGCTTGTTGTCGCTGTTGCCCCTCTGCATTTGTATTTGCGATGGCGAGGCAGTCCAAACGCTCAATTTAGAAAAACCGAAAAGTGAAGCCAGAGGCCCTTTTGTGTTGGTAGCGTTTTGCACTTGGTTGAAAGGTATGGCATTTGAGTGCTTAACAAAGATTCCCGAATTTATCGTCAGCGTATTTTCGGCGACTACAAAAGAAACATACTGGTATGAAATGATGGTGTATATCCAAATCGGTAAGCCGACGATAAACAGCATAAACAAAAACATCGGCCACCAGACATTTTCGCCGAAAAACATGAACACGATGGAAATCAAGAACAATACAAGTACTAACTTGGCGAGTGCGTACCACTTGAGGCCTGTTGGCAATTTCTCTGGGGTATTGAGAGGTATCATGAGAGTTAAAAATTTTCTTTTCCCACAAAATATGGTTCGAGCCGATGAAATGAACGGGTTCTTTGGCGGTCTTTATCGGTGCGGCTCCGCCGCATCGGGCGTTTCAGATTGGGGGGTATCAAAAACCGTTCGAGCTATCTCAATTCTCCTGCACAACCTAGAAAAAGGCAAATACACAGACCCCGCCGCAAGCGGCTCGGCGGCCAGTTCGTATTGCAATTTGGGGGCAAACGAGAATTCGCGGTTTCGTTCGGGAAAAGAAAATTTTTAACACGATGAAATACATAATTTACGCACGCAAGAGTACCGAAGAAGATGACCGCCAAGTGCTATCCATAGAAGCTCAACTCGTTGAGCTTCGGGAATTTGCCGCCAAAGAAAAACTTGAAATTGTCGCTTCTTTTGAGGAAGCAAAGACCGCCAAAGAACCCGGCAGAGTTAAGTTCGCTGAAATGTTGTCATTCGTGGAACGCGGTAAGGCGCAGGGTATCCTCTCGTGGCACCCAGATTGCCTTGCCCGCAATTCCGTGGACGGAGGACGGGTAATCCATATGATTGACCGAGGCCTGATTAAATCCCTCAAGTTCCCGACGTTCTGGTTTGAGCCGACACCGCAAGGGTTGTTCATGCTCAATATCGCGTTCGGGCAGTCAAAATACTTCGTGGACAACCTGCGGGAGAACGTAAAGCGCGGCTTGCGGCAGAAGATTAGGAACGGCGTATGGCCGAGCTGGGCACCGATTGGCTATCTGAACAACCCCAAGACTAGAGGGATTGACGTTGACCCCGTGAAAGCCCCGCTTGTCCGCAAGCTGTTCGCGCTTTACGCCACGGGAAACCACACGCTCCATGACCTCGTGGAATGGTGTCGAGAACACGGCTTGAAAGGCAACCTCGGCAAGGAAATTGCGCTTAGCAACATCCAGAAGATTTTGACCAACCCGTTCTACTACGGCCTCATGCGGTATCGCGGGGAACTGCACGAGGGATGCCACGAACCCCTTGTCTCCAAGAAACTTTTTGACCTCTGCCAAGAGGTACGCGCGAAGCGTGGCAAGACGATTGAAACAAAGCGGCACGATTTCGCTTTTCTCGGTCTTATGAAGTGCGCCTCGTGCGGAAGCTCCATCACCGCCGAAATGCAGAAAGGCCATGCATATTATCGTTGCACGAAAAAGGCGGCGCCTGCCAAGAAAAGCATTATCTCCGCGAGGAGATATTGAGGGAGCAGATACAATCGTTCCTGCAAAAAATTTCTTTGTCGGACGGCGACACCGAGAAAGCTATTGCTCTTTTGGAAGCCGAACGAGACAAGGCGCGGGAGGAGGCACGCGCGCAGATTGATGTCTTGAAAAACGAAGTCGCCCGCGTGGAAGCGAAGCTGTCCAAACTCCTTGATGTCTATCTGGCCGACGCCTTGTCCCAACAGGAATACGCCGCGAAGAAGGAGCAACTGCTTTCTCGGAAAATCGGATTGCAGGAGAAAATGTCCGATTTCAGGGACAAGGGGCTGTCGTGGCTCGAACCAGCCCGCGAGTTCATTCTATCGCTCAATCAGGCCTCGAAACTGCTTGAGGAGAAAAATGGAATTGCGACGACAACATTTCTCAAAAACATCGGCTCGAACCATATTTTACGAAACCGCGAATTCTCGTTTGCCCCCAAATTGCAATACGAACTGGCCGCCGAGCCGCTTGCGGCGGGGTCTGTGTATTTGCCTTTTTCTAGGTTGTGCCCTCGCGAAGAATCGAACTTCGATTACAAGATCCGCAATCTTGCGTCCTATCCGTTGAACGACGAGGGCAGATGAGGAAAATTTCCAATTGGCCTAATCGGTCTAATTGGCCTAAATGATGAATTTCCTCCCGATTACTCTACTAAAAAATAAGGATTTTGGAAAGCCCGGCGCAGATTGATTTTTTTTCAAATAAATATACAATGAATCAATAAATGAAAAGCGGGTATCGTATAACGGCATTACATCTGGTTGCCAATCAGATAACGCGGGTCCGACTCCCGCTACCCGCTCACAGTTCACACAAGAGTTTTTTTCAGAAAAATTTAACCGCGCTTCGGAGCGATCCGCGAAACTCCCTTTTTATAACTTACTAGCCGTAGTCCAAATACTATCAAAATAATTTCTTAATATCTTTCCAACGCCAGCGTCCATTTTGAAAATATATGATGTCTTCTTTCCACCAAAAGAATGTAATGACTTAGAACACTCTCTGCGAGCTCAGCGCTACTGCTCTCAGTCCTTGGCGATTGGTCGGTCATCGGCAAAAGTGGTATAACAATAATAACGATGATATCCGTTGTCGGCCGCCGTTTTTTCAAAATCGCGAATATATGTCCTCCAAGAATCGCAATAAAAACACGTTCCTCGCTTACGCAAGAATTGCAGCGGCATCGCTGGTTGCGGCCTTGATTTTATCGGTCGCCCCCGCAAAACTCTCTATATCCAAAGCGTTGGCATCGGTTGACGACGATGCTTTGAGCGCACAGTTAAATTCCGAATTTCCAGATTTGAACAACATCCCGTCCCTTGTGAGTAATGCCCTTGAACCGAATAAGGAGGAAGTTGAAAACATACTCCAAATACTGGAGCAGGGAACTGCCGGAGGAAACGAAGCTGAGCAAGCGATTTCCCTTTCAAACAAGTTCATTAGAGGAAGCATTTCCGGCACAAGCGTTCCGGGAACGTTACTGACGATGGCGGAGGTGGCGGCTCCTTATGCCGGCAATATGCAAATGGGGTTAGATTTTGCAGAGGCATACGGCGACATTGTAGGCATGAATGCCAAGCCGAGAGAGGACATTGTGAACCTGTACATGAACGACAGGGAGGATGGCAAATCCAGCTCAACCGCATGGAATGACATTGTTACGCAGTATGATGTGAACGAAAAAAGCTTTCTTCAAACATACGGCCCCGTTCAATGCGTCGGAAATAAGGCGAACATAATAGTCGGTGCCATTGGAGACATTGATAATGTTTGCGCCCGGATATTGATTCTCGAATCCTCGGATGCAAACGAATTGCACACCTACGCAGAAAATGTTTTTAATGCCATTGTGTTTGCCCGTGAGATAAATGCGAGTTCATCGGCAAAGCAAAAACTCGAAGGCAAAATTACGGATATTTTAAGCTCGCAGAATCCCTATCCACAGGCATCACCAAGCCAAACCAACGGTTTTTGGGGAAGTATTTGGGGCGGTATAACCGGTGTCGTTCAAGCCATCGGCAACGTCGGCCAGAGCGTTATTCGAACGACCCTTAATATTTTTACCCACAAGAGCGGGCAACAGAATAATCCAACTGGTGCCGACATCATCGGCGGCTTGCCTTCGTCGCAAAACTCCCAAACGACGGGAGGGAGCGCTTCGGCACCGACCACACAACCGAAACAGTCAAGCCAAACAGCGGCAACGCCCAAGCCGCCAGCACCGCAAAAGAACTCCCCTCCGCCCGCCGCGCAGCCGATGCCAGTATCGGGGAATCCATCCCAGACAGCCATCCAGGATTTGACCGCCCATGTGGTTGACCAGTTCGGCAACCCAGTCAGCGGGGCGGAGTTCAAACTGGTGGACGGCAACGGCAAGTCCTATTCGTACGCATCTTTTGATTTCGGGTTGCGGAGCGACGATAACGGCTATGTGGACGACAAATTCGACCAAATCCCGGGCGGCTCCTATACGCTTTACGTGACGCAGGATTTTTACGACAAGTACCAAGCGAACGTCCAGATAACGACCGATAACAAGAATCTGGGCACCATCACGATGAGGAAATGGGGCACTGTTTCCGCAATCATTGCTGATTCTTCAGGGAACCCCTCCAATGTGAATTTTTGGCTGGTCGACGGCCAAGGGAATATGTACGGGCTATACCCGGACACGGGGGCGCGTTTCCCGGATGAGAACACTTCGCCCATGGCAACATCGTATGACAATGCCACGGGCAGGTTGGAAATAGGGCCGGTCCCGGACGGCCAGTACACCTTGCATGTGGAATCAACCAACCCGACATCGGCCAGCCAGAATGCCGTCAACGCCTATTATCAGGGAACGTATTATCCCCCGGGCGTTACCCCGCCGCCGCCGTCTCCGCAGCCGAAACTGGATTATCCTTCGGTAAGCCAGCCCGTTCAGGTTTCCGGTTCCGATATTTTTCTCGGCACGCTCACGCTCACCGATTAGCTGACTTCAAAAAAATAAAGGTCAATAAAACAAATCAAAACATGAACAAAATCTGCGATAAGTGCGGTGCGGCGAATGTCGAGGATGCCCGTTTCTGCCACAAGTGCGGTGGTTCGCTCAGACCGGATGGGTCGGAGGCATCAGCAAAGGAGCGCAGTCCAGCCGACCACGCGGCGGAATTGAAGGAGAAGACGAAGCATATCTGGAAGGGCTTCGCGGCGAACGAGAAGGTTATCTTCATCGGGGCCGTCGTAATGCTCGTATCCTTCGTCCTGCCGTGGGTCTCGGCGAACGGGCAGTCCGTGAACGGCTTCAGCGCGGGAGGCAATGCGTGGTACGTCTATCTCTTGCCGCTTTCCGCGATCCTTTCCTGCGTCCTTCTCTATTTCAGCCAGGGTGCGACGAAAACAAAAAAGATCCTTGTCGCGCGGTGGCAAATCGTGATCGGGACGGTCTGGGCCTCGATAGCTTTGGTGGCTGCTTTTACGATAAGCAGCATTATCAACGCGATCCAGGGCGCGATGGGCGGCCTGTTCGGGTCATCGGCAAGCGCGGGCACGGGCATCGGCCTGTACCTTCTTGTCGCCGGGTCGGTCGCCATCGTCGTCGGGGCGTTCCGGTTGCAACGGGAATTGTTGCAGGGCGGCCAATAAGGCAATTGACCCAAAAGCGGGAATGATTGGCGGAAGTTGATTTGCAAATGATCAACGATTATCTTATCGGCCTCATAAAGAAATACCAACGCACCGCGTCGCCACGGTTGCAACAGCGTGGCGTGGAGCGAGCGCGACGGCTACGGATATTAACCCGCTCTTTTTCAACCTGAAAGGAGTTCCTATGTTCGCAATGCAGTTCAGGTCGGAATGGCTTTTCGCGTGTTCGATCAGGAGCGCGCCGCCCAAACTGATGCCGACGCCCACGACGGGATGCAGTTTTTTAGCTTCACGGATTAGTGCGCCGATGTTGCGAAGGCAGTCCTCTATGCGCAGTTTGGAAAAATCGGTTGTAGTGTTGTCTCCGCAGAAGTTCACGACCACCGTCGCATACCCAAGCCCCTTGAGGTATTCTCCTATGGGCATGACCGAAAGGGGATCGGGTGCGAGCCCGGGCAAAATAATGAAGCACGGCTTTGCATGGGAAGATTATAGCTTTATTTCAGTTCGTCTATAAAGCATACGTGGGCCGTTCCTATTTGCCGAATCTCCTTTCCCGCTTCGAAAAATCGTCAAGCATCGCTTCGAGCTCTTTTTTCTTGAACGCCGGCCACAAGGTTTGCGTGAAGGCGAGCTGAGCGTTTGCGGTCTGCCACATCATGAACCCGGCCGACCAGTGCGGCTCGCCTCAC
>CAVUWW010000026.1:0-8061 GCA_963745135.1 uncultured bacterium
GTTGTAGCTCATAAAAAAGGTTACCGTAATCTTACGGGTAGCTCATAATTCGGTTACCGTGGCCGTATGACCATGGAAACCAAGAAAAACATATTCAAAGAGCATTCGTCGGCGTGGTTGGCTGCGGACAGGAAAGGCCGGGGTGAGATCATCAGACATATCTGCGCGGTGGCGAAGGTGCACCCGAAATCAGTGCCGCGCTCATTCAGGCGGGTGCAGGTGCATACTTCGGGGACTCCCGAGAAGCGCGGGAGGGATGTCGTCTACGGCCCCGACGTGGTTGCGGCGCTGAAGGACGTGTCTGTTGCGGCGAGCCATCCGTGCGGGGAAAATCTGCACGCGGTGATTCCGGAATACGTCTCGATTTTCAAGCGGGACGGGACGTGGGCGCACAATGACGATGCCACGGCAAAGCTCCTCGCGATGAGCGTCGCGACCGTGAAACGCAAAGCGGAAAAGTTTTCTCATCTCCGCAAAATGGTCCGGGGCAAGAGCACAACCAAGCCGGGGTCCATCAAGGCCCTCATCCCGATCCGGACGGGGCCGTGGGCTGATGCGCCTGCGGGCACGGTCCAGCTCGACACGGTGGCGC
The DNA here is from genome assembly GCA_963745135.1 of uncultured bacterium. Classification (GTDB taxonomy): domain Bacteria; phylum Patescibacteriota; class Minisyncoccia; order UBA6257; family 2-01-FULL-56-20; genus REEB161. The sequence continues at coordinate 593 of CAVUWW010000026.1, forward strand.
ATTGCGGCATGACCATTGCGGGAGACTTCATATATACGGTAAACACTACCGATGTCGGGACGCTCTGGGGCGCAAGAAGGGCGCAGTGGAACAAGGGCAAAGAGCAGACCGTGCGCAGCATGGACGCGATGGACGGAGATTTCCCATATCCCATTTGCGAATGGCATCCGGACACGGGGAGCGAATTCATCAATTGGTTCTGCAAGGGATGGTGCGAAAGAAAAGGCCAGCGGCTTACGCGGTCGCGCCCCAACCGCAAGAACGACAACTGCTTCGTCGAGGAGCGTAACGGACATATTGTCCGGAAGTGGATCGGCTGGGCACGGCTCGACGACGAGCGGCTTGTGGCACTACTGAACGAGCTCTATGATACCCTCACGCCGTACCTCAACCACTTCATCGCGTCGAAACGTACCGTGTCAAAAGAGCGGGTTGGATCGAGATGGAAAGTAAAACGCGAAAAGAATCCGCTCACGCCCTACCAGCGCGTGATGGCGCGGTATGATATTTCACCGGAGGCAAAAGAAAAACTGCGGGCGGAGCATGAGGCGCTCAACCCGATGGTCATGAAAAAGGAAATTGAGAAGCGGCTCTGGAAGCTGTATGATATGAAAAAGCGCTGCGGGGAACCGGAATCACGAGCCGATTTTCGGTAACCGTTTATTATGAGCTACTGCGCGGAATCCATGCTTCCAATCTTTAATTAGTTTTGGAAACGGAGCCTAGCCACTATCCTACTTTTGAGCTGGGTTCTAATTTCCCCTGTTCAAGAATGATAAAGTGGCGTATCATGGTAATCAGATCCACCCTTCGTACAAAGGAGCGATAACAACGATACCCGACGACGACTGTTCGAGCTGTTCTTTGAGGGGTATATGCAACCCCGAGCTGTGCGCCAATGAGATATTGGCGGCAGCGGGCCATCGATTGCCGAATGGCCAAAAAGACGAAGGCAACCGCCGGAGGCAGGCCGCATTCGAGGAGGATATGGAGCTTGGACTCGCATCCCTTCCGCGATGCCTGCCGTGGCGAACCGCGCAACTCTTTCACGCCTGACTTTTTCACTTCGCCAAGAAGGCGCGAAGACAACACATCCGCAAGCACGGGAAATTCGATAAGGGGCGGCTCACTTCTGTGATCCGCCCGTTCCTAGTTCTTCGCCAAGCCATTTTGCAAAGAAATAGGGCGATGCGTTCGGCGACGCTCGCCCTTCAGAAACTCGGCATTGCCGGGCAGTTGGTTAAACTCAAGCGAACGACACATTGATCGCCTCCCTTGGATCGGGCGCGTACTTGCGCGCCGCACCGCCGCCGATGCAATGGCGAAAAGCCTCGAGGATGGCTTCGGATGCCTGGGTTCTCGCCCAGAGGATGCCCTCCTTCCGGTAGCCGTGGTCCAGTTTCACGTTCTGAAAGTCGTACTCTCCCGACCGGAGAACCCAACTCGTGTGCGTCAGAAGCTCAAAGAACGTCAGCGTATCGACGGGCTTGCCGACGGCCTTGGCGAGGGCTTGCAGAATCTCGCCTGCCGCGTTGGTCGTCGAAGACCCTTCCGTCAGTTGGCGAATGTCCGTGATGCCGCAATACACCACCGCACCATCCTGGACGACGTACTCCAGCATGGCTCCGGGGGCGTATTGAAGTGTCTGGATTTTCAATTTCATAGTGGAACCTCCCTTACTGCTTGGGATGGTAACAAATTATGGCGGCTGATGTCCAATGGCCAACCTTTTGCGGGAATGGCAATCTTTTTTTCTGTCATTCCTGCGGAAAGCCTGCCCTGAACTCGATTCAGGGCTGGAATCCAGGTTTTTTAATTGGAAACCTCTCGATTTCCAGTGCTTTCCTACACGAGGAAACTCCCGTTTCCCCGACCCCCTCCCCGGTTCAAGTCCGGCCGTCGACATCGGCAATAAAAATGTCCGCTCGATGATTTCGACCGGACATTTTTGTTACTGGCGCGCCCTCGTGGACGCTGTTGGAACTGCGATACGGGCGAATCGGGAAAGGGTTTACATAGCGAATCTCGAACTGGCGATAGCAAAGATTTGACTCCCTCGATCCTATTTTCTATAATGAAGCCATGAAAAAGAATCCAGCGAAAAAGAATATTCGGTCGTTCTCAGTGGTCTACGAGGCTGATTCGGAGGGCGGCTATGTAGCTTTCATACCCTCATTGCCGGGATGTCACACGCAGGGCGAAACCTTAGAGGAAACCGAGCGCAACCTAAAGGAAGCAGCCGCACTTTATCTTGAAGATGTTTTTGCGGAGCGAGGCGTATTGCCTCGTGAATCAAGGACGCTCCAAGGAAAAATAGAAATAACGGTCTAGCGCTCTACCGGCATGAAAAACTTGCCAAGTTTGAGCGCCAAGGAAGTTATCCGCATTCTTAAGAAATTAGGGTTTGAAGAGACACGCCAGAAAGGCAGCCATCTTGTCTTGTTTAACCGCTCGACCAAGCGCCGCACGGTTGTCCCCGTTCATGCCGGTAAAGACATAAAGAAATCCCTTTTGCGAAAGATCATCGAAGAAGATGCTGGGGTTTCCGTTGAGGAGTTTTTAGAAAAACGATAGCGGGCTAAAAAATTTGCGCCGCCCCTACGGACGCTTCTCCAGTTCTCCGTCTGAACTCCCCTATCGAAATTACCCTTGATTTACTTAGCGAAAAATTTTGCGCGGCCGGCCGGACTTGAACCGGTAACCCCCGCCGTGACAGGGCGGTGCTCTAACCAAATTGAGCTACGGCCGCATGCTCCGAACTCCCTGGGAAAGTTTATATTTTATTCCCGAATAAATCAAATTTTCGCGGCGGCGAGGACTATCACGAGCAGCGCGAAGACCACCGTTCCGGTCAGGCGGATTTTTTCACCTGACAAAATCCCGGCGACGTGTTCGGGCAGAAGCTCGATCAGAAGCGCGGCTATGAGAAATACGATCGTGGACTGGTAAATGAAATTGAGCGGCAGGAAAAGGACGACGAACAGGCACTGCGTCATAAGGATAAATGAGAGGAAAACGGACGCGCGGCGGAGGAGAAGGTTCCCTTCGCCACGAAGGGAACCTTCAATCCTGCCGACCATCAAATTATTCAGCAGCATCGCCCATAAGAGTGCCGCAAGAAACACCCAAACAAGCGCTACGGCCGTCGGGCCCTGCCCAAGGTTCGCGTAAAACTCGCAGAACAGGAAAAACGACAGGATCAGCATCAAAAGCTCGTGCGCCGTCACGCGGTCGATCAAGAGCAGACCCTTAATGAGCAGCAGGTAATAAAAGACGGCGCCGAAAACGATTGCCATCAAAATTCCCGCAGGCTCAACATAGCACAAGACGAGCAGCGCGAAGAACGGCGCGAAGAGCCGCCCGGCATGGAACGCCGGCACGAAATAGCAATAGAGCGCAAGCAACAAAAAAAGCCAGAACGGCAGGTAAAGCCAACTAAGAACGAAAACAACGGCCCTAACCAGTAAAGACCAGTGAATCAGCTTTGAAATTGACTTTAACTTTGCCGCCATCCTTGAATTCGCCGCGGATTATTTTGTCGGCCAACTTATCAAGGATAACCTTTTGCATCAGCCGTTTCAACGGCCGGGCGCCGAACTCCGCGCTGAAGCCCTCCTTCGCGATGTATGCGCGGGCCGCCGGGTCTATCTCAATCTTGATATGATGGCCTTCCTCGAGGCGCTTCGCAATCTCCGCAAGCTGGATGTCCACGATCTTCTCGATGTCCGGCCGCCGCAGCGGCTTGAAGATGATGATCTCGTCAACGCGATTCAGGAATTCCGGCCGGAAGTTGCGTTTCAACGCCTCCGTCGTCTTCTCGCGGAAGTCGCTTTCCTCCTCCGACGACTGGTCCGCCGACGCGCTGAAGCCGATGCGCGCCATCGCCTTCAGGTGCTCGCTGCCGACGTTCGATGTCATGATAATGATCGAATTCTTGAAGTTGATCGTCTTGCCTTTGCTGTCGGTCAGGCGGCCGTTATCGAGCACCTGCAAAAGCAGGTTGAAAACTTCCGGATGCGCTTTTTCGATTTCGTCAAACAGAATCAAGCTGTACGGCCGATGGCGGAGCATTTCAGTGAGCTGGCCGCCCTCCTCGTGGCCGACGTAGCCCGGCGGCGAGCCGATGAGCCGGCTCACGGCGTGGCGCTCCATATATTCGGACATGTCTATGCGGATGAGCGACTTGTCGTCGTTGAACATGAACTCCGCGAGCGCTTTTGCCAATTCGGTCTTGCCGACACCGGTCGGACCGAGAAACATGAACGATCCGATCGGCCGGTTTGCGTCCGAAAGCCCGGCGCGCGCGCGGCGCAATGCCGATGCCACGGCCAAAATCGCCTCGTCCTGCCCCACCACGCGCTCGTGGAGCACGTCCTCGATCTTCACCATCTTTTCTGAATCCGATTCGAGCATCCGCTTCAGCGGAATTCCCGTCCAGACCGCAACGACCGCCGCGATGTCTTCCTTGTCCACGGCTTCCTTCAAATAACGGTCGCCGGCCGCCGCCGCTTTGGTTTTTTTGCCCTTAACGCCGCTCCCGAAGTTTTTCTTCTCAAACATCGCAAAATCCTTTTCCGACTGCGGCAACTCGCCGTACGTGATCTGCGCCACGCGCTCCAAATTCCCCTCGCGCTCGGCGACTTCCGCTTCGCGCTTCAAATTATCCACTTTCTGCCGAAGCTGGTGCAGCGTCTCGAATTTTATTTTCTCCGCGTGCCACTTCGCCGAAAGCTCGTCGTTCTGCTCCTTATGCTTCGCAAGCGCGGCGTCAATTTCCTTGATGCGCTCCATTCCCTTTTCGCCTTCCTTCGAAAGCGCCTGCCGCTCCACTTCGAGCCGCGTGATCTCGCGACGAATCTGGTCAATTTCCTTCGGCAAACTCTCCGAGTCCAAACGGCGCGAAGCCGCAGCTTCATCAATCAAGTCTACCGCCTTGTCCGGCAGGAAGCGGTCGGTGATGTAGCGCGCCGAAAGATTCACGGCCTCCACAATCGCCTCATCGCTGATGCGCATGCCATGATGGATCTCATATTTTTCCTTCAAGCCGCGCATAATCGCAATCGAATCCTCTATGGACGGCTCCTCAACCATAATCGGCTGGAAGCGCCGCTCGAGCGCCGGATCTTTCTCGATATACTTTTGATATTCACGGATGGTCGTCGCGCCTATCGCGTGCAATTCGCCGCGCGCCAACGCCGGCTTCAATAAATTCGAGGCGTCCACCGCACCTTCCGCCGCGCCCGCACCCACAATCGTATGGATTTCGTCAATGAACAAAATGAACCGGCCGGCGCCATTTTTAATTTCTTTTACAAAAGCCTTGAGGCGATCCTCGAACTCGCCGCGGAATTTCGTGCCGGCGATGAGCGAGCCGAGGTCGAGCATGATGACCTGTTTGTCTTTCAAAAGCTCCGGCACGTCGCCCGATGCGATGCGCTGTGCCAAGCCCTCGACGATCGCGGTCTTGCCGACGCCCGGTTCGCCAATGAGGCACGGATTGTTTTTCGTGCGCCGCGAAAGCACCTGCATCAAACGCCGCAATTCCTCCTCGCGGCCGATGACCGGATCCAATTCGCCTTTTTTCGCACGGTCACTCACGTTAATCGCGTATTTTTCCAAAACCTGGAATTTGCTCTCCGGCGTTTCGTCCGTCACGCGCACCGAGCCGCGCAACTGCGCCAAAATCCGGAATGCCGACTCGCGCCGCATGCCAAACTTCTCGAGCACGGATTTTGCCGCGCCGGCCACTTCCAAAATTGCAAGCAGCAAATGCTCGCACGAAACGAATTCGTCCTTCTGCTGCGCCGCGACTTTCGCCGCCTGATCCAAAACCTTCATCAGCTCCGTGGACAAATAAAGCTGGCCGACGTTCGAATTCGAGATAATCGGCGGAATCCGGTCGAGCTCGAAATCAATCTGCTCGTTCAGCTTCTCGATGTTCACGCCGCCGCGCTCGAGGAGCGGGATAACAAGCGACTGCTCATCCTCAAGCAAGGCCGCCAATAAATGGAGCGCCTTCAACTCGCCGTGATTCTTCTTGGCGGCGATTTCCTGGGCGTTCTGCAAAGCTTCCTGCGCTTTTATGGTAAAACGATGAAAGTTTGGCATTAGTTTTGAAGAAGGGGCGAGGGGCGAGTAGTTAGTAGGGAGGAAATCAATCTAACTTCCTCTGTCATTCCCGCGCAGGCGGGAATCCACGCTTCCTTATTAATTATACTTGATTCCAATCATTTTATGTCCAAAAACCGCCATTGTCAATCTCGGATAGAGATTGCTAATGCGGTTAACCAAAAGGCCTCTTGGAAAAGTTTGGGGGAAAATCCGGACAGGTGTCTTGAAGGCAGCGTGAGTCAAACTGCTTTCAAGACACCTGTCCGGATTTTCCTTTCTCCCGCTACTGCCCCGCGGGCCTTTGCGCAAGCGTCGCCTGCAACGTCATCACTTTGCCGCCGCGATCGATCGTGAGCGTCACCGTCGTGCCGACGCCGTATTGCGAAATGATGCTCGCGAGGTCGTGATTCGAATCAAGTTGTGCGCCATTCACTTTCTCAATAATGTCCTCCGCTTGGAGCCCCGCCTTCGCCGCCGGGGAATTCGGTTCAACTGCCGGGCTGCTCGTTGCTCCCTGTAGCAGCGCGCCATCACTCACCGGCAATTTCTGCGAAGTCACCATGTCGGACGTGATCATCGTGTACCGCACGCCGAGGTACGGCGTCTCGATCTTCCCGGTGGACTCCACGGATGTGATGTCATTTTTTGCCTGGTTAATCGGAATGGCAAAGCCGATGTTCTGCGCGTCCGATGCAATCGCCGTATTGATGCCGATTACCTGGCCCTCCAAATTAAGCAGCGGCCCGCCGGAGTTGCCCGGATTGATTGCCGCGTCAGTCTGTAGGACTCCTTGGATCGTTTCCTGGCCGCCCGTGATGTCGCCGCTTGCCGTTACCGTCCGCGACAAGCCCGAGATCACGCCGACCGAAACCGTGTTCGAAAATTCCCCGAGCGCGTTGCCGATCGCGATCGCCGTCTGCCCAAGCTCCACGCCGTCCGAATCGCCGAGCGCGACCGTCGGCAATCCCGTCGCCGTGATTTTCACGACCGCCAAGTCCTGCACCGGGTCGCGCGCAAGCACCTTCGCATCGTACTTCTTGCCGTCGCTCGTAATCACCGTATACGACGCGCTGGTATCTGAAACCACGTGCTTGTTAGTCAATATCAAACCGTCTGAAGATATGATGAAGCCGCTGCCACCGCCCACCTCCTGCAACTGAGTCTGGCCGGTATCGCACGGCTGCGTCATACCCTGGAAATCATTGCCGAAAAACTGTTGGAACTGCGGCGGCAGGTTCTGAAACGGGTTGTACGGGCACTGCTCCACCACTGGCACCTGCTGCGAGATAACAATCGAGACCACCGCCGGGGACGCTGCCTTCACCGCACCAATCACCGACTGCTCGTAATCCACCGTC
>CAVUWW010000027.1:0-5440 GCA_963745135.1 uncultured bacterium
CGGGATCTATTCGCTATCGCTCAGAAAAGCCCGTAAACAGGGGCTACGGCGGGAGATTTCGAGCAATCGATATCTCGTTTCCCTCCGCTTATGCCCCTGTTTACGGGCTTTTTTTGATTATGGTCTCATTATTTAAAATTTGCCGAAGACCGTCTTCGAAGACCGGTCTTTGTTAATTATAGGACAATATTATGAATAAGTTGTGAACAGCGAGAATCCGGGTTTTGTCCACAGCTTGCCCCTTGCGCTCCTATTGCGCGGCGGTACAATTTATTGATAAAGCTTTAATATTTTCTCTCTGCTTCGGGGAAACGGCGCGGAGAATCGAAAGGAATGATGCGCCACGTTTCCCCTTTTTTAGTTGTACGACAAACGAAGCCCGCACGGGTCTTTGCCGCGCGGGATGCATTCTTCGGGCGCCGAAATCGGGCGTAAGAAACTTTACGGTTTCTTACGCCCGATTTTTTTCGGGGATGTCCCCGTTACGGGAATCAAAGGTCGAATAAAAAAATAGAAAACATTAAAACAATGAAAAAAGTTTTAATCGCGAGTTTGATCGCTCCGATGTTGGTCGCCGCGATGCCTGTTTTTGCCAGCGCATTTCCGTCTCATGTTTTTGTCTCAAACAGCAATATAGCTTCGGTAATAAATAACGTGAACACGGTTGCGAGCACTGGCGGCAACATCTTAAGCGGCAGTGGCGCGGTTTCGAGCGGCAATGCCGGCGCCGAATCGTATGTTTTGACTTCCGCAAACACCAATACCACGGGGGTTGCTTCATGTTGCAGCGTATCCGGTCTCAGCAATAACTCCGTGAGCGTGAGCAACAGCAACTCCGCCGGTGTTCAGAATAACGTGAACACAACCGCAAGCACGGGAGGCAACTACGCAAGCGGCAACGGCATTATACACATGGTTAGCAGTGGCAATGCCGGTTCGTACTCTGATGTGGAAAACTACTTGAACTCGAGCGTCACGGCGGTTGAGTAACCTCCACGAGTCCGATTTTTCATCGGATGAAAAAGGGCAGGAGCGAACATTTCTGTCACAAGCTGATTTGTTCGTTTCCTCCCCAAAGCGCGTCAGAATTCACGCTAAAAAGACAACCCGTATGTTAATCTGCGGCCGCAGATTAACATACGGGTTGGGATACGAGCGCACCATGAGCGTGCCTGGAATGCGTTTTGGGGAGGGAAACAGGTTTCTGAAATACGTTCAAAAACCTCCATGATGTCATTCCTGCGAAAGCAGGAATCCAAGTTAAATTCCTGGATTCCGGATATTTCTCGAAGACTCGAAATTCCGGAATGACAGGCATACGTAGCCATGAGGAAAAAAGTTCTTTTCACAATTCTTTTCGGCTGGATTTTCATGGCGATGGCCGTCTTTGCCGACACCGTGAGCGTTTCGAACAACGTTTCGGTCTCGGCGAATTCGGGCGGAAATTCCGGCGGAAACGTGACGAACGGGCAATCGTCGGCGAATGTCCGCATCGAGCAGAGCGTAAACGGCGTGAGCCAGCCGCCGGTCGTCATCTCGACGACTTCCGCGTCGGGCAGCGTGTCCGTGCGGGTCAAGTCAACGATTTCGGCGAATGGCACGACGAGCATGGCGACGAGCAGCGTCATCATTGAGAGCGCAAATCGCAAATCGCAAATCGCAAACTCCGCGACTGGTTCCAATGCGTTTTCCATATCCACTTCCTCGATTCTTTCGGCGCTGCCGGCAAAGCCGAAAGCAAGTTTCACGGGCATCATCGGGTCATTCTTCAAAAATATGTTCGATTGGCTGTTCAAACTTTAAAATGCACTTGAAACCAATTTCAAAAACAATTTCTCGAAAGAACCGCGATCCGCGCGGGCGTCTTTGGCAGCGGTGCAAACGAAGAGAACCCTCCGAAGGTTCCCTTCGCCCCGAAGGGAACCTTCGGAGGGTTCCGGCGGCGCTTTTCGTCTTCTTTGTCATATTCGGCATCACCGCCTTCCAATGCCGCTTTATAGCGCTTGCCGACGACTCGTCCTCTTCGCCGGCGGACGCTTCCTCTTCTTCCGCTACGAGCGACACTCAAAACGTCCAAACCGACAACAGCACGAATGCTTCCGTCACAAGCGATAACACGAACTCCACCGACGGCAGCTCAACGGACGCTTCAGACACCGATGCCGGCTTGGATGCCGTTCCGCCAACGCCTCCGGACGTTTCGTCAACCATGCCGGATGTTTCGTCCACGCCGGACATCGCCGTTCCAAGCTCGACGCCGACCTCTTCGGATGCAATCGGAACCGACGCAGCTGACGGAACTGACGCCAATCCGGCAGCTGACGCCGCTTCATCCAATACCGATGCGCCGACGGACGGCACGCTCATCTCAACCGGCGACGCCAGTGCGGTCGCGAACGTGCAAAACGTGGTCAACACGAATATCGTGAACGCGCAGGGATTCGCGGACTTCATCAATCTTTTGCAGCCGCTCGTCGGGAACATTGACCTTTCAAATCTCGACTTCCAGCCGACAATCTGCTCCACCTGCGCAGGCGGCAGCTTGACCGTGGATAACTCAAGCACTGCGGACGTCACGAATGACATTTCCGTCACGGCGGATACCGGCTCGAACGCCATCGCGGATGCGAGCGACGGGAGCACCATCGCGACCGGCGGCGCGGCGGCGGCGGCGAACGTCTTGAACGTCGTCGATTCGAATATCGTCAATTCAAACTATCTCCTGCTCGTCATGAACAACTTCAGCCAAATGACGGGCGACCTCATTTTGCCCGGCGCGGCGTTTTTCAATGATTTCCTCGATCCGGCGCCCGTGAGCACGCCAAGCACCGCGGTCGCGAATGACAATACGGCAACCGTCGGAAATAATCTCTCGATCACCGCCGACACGGGAAGCAACGACATTTCCGACAGCAGCGGTTCTTCCTCGATCACGACCGGCGATAGCGTCACGGCATCGAATGTCGTGAATCTCGTGAACTCGAATGTCACAACCAATAACCAGGTATATATACTGGTTCGCGTCTTTGGCACGTGGAACGGCACCGTGTTCAGCGCGCCGCCCGGGCTTTCCTGGAACAGACGCCTGATGGCCTGCTCCTCACCGGTTCGGGGACGCAAAGTTTGCTCGCTGGCGGTGGCGGGGACGGCTCGCCCTGCTCAAGTTGCAACAGCTCACTGGCCGTCTCAAACACAAATTCGGCGAACGTGCAGAACAACGTGCAGGTCTACGCGCTCACCGGCCAGAACGAGATCCAAAACGCGAGCGGCTCCGCTGCAATCTCGACCGGCGACGCCGATGCCGCCGGCAACGTCGTGAATATCGTGAATACGAACATCATAGGCAGCAACGTGCTCCTCGCCATCGTGAACGTCTTCGGCGATTGGCAAGGCAATCTCGCGTTCGGCCAGCCGGATCTTTGGGTAGGCACGCAGGCATCGGTCAGCGGCAATCCGCTCACGCTGGGATCCACTATCACTTATCACGTGACCGTGACAAACCGCGGCACGGCGGACGCGACGGGCGTCACGGTGCAGGCGTCGGACAGCGCGCCTGGCATCACTTCGGTCATTGATCCGGGAGGCGGGATTGTCCAAAATGGACCGCTCGCGTGGAATGTCCCGACGATTGCCGCAGGGGCAACGGACACGTTCACCTATACGGAGCAAGTCAACGACGGAATTTCCTTGCCTCCGTCTATCACGGAAACCGTGAGCGCAACCGAGAACGAGGATGACGCGAACCCTGCGGATAACACGGACGCGGTCACTTTCGCGCTTGCGGATCAAAACCAGTCCATCGCAGGAGGGCCGACTGGCGGCAACCAACCGCACATTGCGGAACTTTCTATCAATGAAGGCAACAATACGAATTCAGTCATCGCTCCCGGCAGTTCGGTGCACTATCGGCTCTTCGTGCAAAACAACACATGGGGCGGACCCGCGAGCAACGTGCTGGCCCACGAGACGCTTTACGGCCCCATGGGCAACGTAGTGAGCGCGAACACTTGGAAGCTCGGCTATGTCGGCCCGGAAAAGAAGTTCCTCATCCAATACGACACCGATTTCGCGTCAAGCACGCCGACCGGATGGTACATCAGCTATTCATCGCTCTCGGGAACCGATGTCCAGGGGGAAATCTGGCAGACGAAGGACACCATCTCTTCAAGCAGCGTCTATATCGTGAATCCGAACGACTCCTACGCCCCTCCGCCGCCCACCATTATCTATGCCCCCTATAATCCGGTGTTCAATCCGGCGGGGCAGGCGGCAGCATTATCGGAAGACACGCATAACGTGAACATCACATCGCCGCAAAGCGCCGCCGGAGGCAAGAAGCTGGCGGAAGCATCCGTCCCCGCCATTCCGCAAATTTCCCCGATTCCCCAACAAAACGCCGATGGCGCAAACACAAACCGAATGGATTTTACGGCCTCCATCGGATCGATTTTCTCAAACGCCAATGCTTTCAGCTGGCAAAATTTCTTGGGCAACAGCGTAAAGGCGTTCAGCTCGATGTTCCGTTGGTAGTTGAGTAAATGAAGACCGTCTTCAGCTGAAGACGGTCTTCCGGACAGTTTTATCGAGCCAACTTGGAGTTTAGATATTCATCTAATTGGGAAATCGCTACCCTTTCCTGTTTCGCCGTGTCGCGGTCGCGGACGGTGACATCATTCTTTTCAAGCGAATCGAAGTCCACGGTGATGCAGAACGGCGTGCCGATCTCGTCCTGCGCGTAATACCGCTTGCCGATGTTGCCGCGGTCGTCCCGCGCGACGAAGAATTTCTGCCGCAGATCGTCGTAAATTTTCCGAGCCATATCAACAAGCTGGGGTTTATTGGCGAGCAGCGGGAACACCGCGGCCTTGTATGGCGCGATACGCGGCGGCAGTTTCAAATAAACGCGATTGCCGTCTTCGGCGTACGAATCAAGCATGACCATCGCCATCAAACGGTTGATCCCGACCGCCGGCTCAATGACGTGCGGCACGATCTTTTTTCCGGACGCCGGATCGGTGTATGACAGGTCAACGCCGGAATGTTTCATGTGCTGCCTCAAATCGTAATCCGTGCGGTATGCCAAGCCCCACAATTCCTTGAAACCGAAAGGAAATTCGTATTCCAAATCCTCCGTGCGCTTGCTGTAGAAACTTCTTTCCTCGTCGCCATGCTCGCGCCAACGGAGATTTTCCGCCCGCACGCCGAGATTTTTCGTGGCGAAATCCCAAATGTCCTTTTTCCAATCTTCAAACAGCGTTTTCCAGTCGGCGGTTTCCGGATCGAAGAAATATTCTATCTCGCCCTGCTCGAATTCCAAAGTCCTGAAGATGAAATTGCCCTTCGTAATCTCGTTCCTGAAGCTTTTCCCGAGCTGGCCGACGCCGAACGGCAGCGTGACGCGGGTCGAATCGATGATATTTTTGAATGCGACGAAAATCCC
>CAVUWW010000028.1:0-13773 GCA_963745135.1 uncultured bacterium
ATTGCCCAAATCGCTTCTTTCGAAAATTCGTCCGCGGAGGTTACGGTCAAAAATATCCAACAGCAGTTTTCCGCGCCGCCTCCCTTAAGGGCCACGAGCACCGTTCCTCGATCTGCTGCGAATCAATACACGCTGACGCGCGCGGGTGTTATCGCAGACACGAACGTGCAGAGGAACGAAAACGGCGGATTGCCGCCGCTTGCGGAAAACGCGACGCTTGACCAGATCGCAGAGCTGCGCCTAAAAGATATGTTCGCGAAGCAATATTTTGCGCATGTTTCGCCGACGGGCGCAAGCGCGATGACCGTCGCGTCCTCGGTCGGCTATGCCTATATCGCGCTCGGTGAAAATCTTGTGCTAGGAAATTTCAACGGCGACAATGGCGTCGTCACGGCTTGGATGAACAGTCCCGGCCACCGCGCGAATATTCTGAACACGCACTATACGCAGATCGGCGTTGCGGTGGGCGAGGGGATTTATGAAAGTGAAGACACGTGGCTTGCGGTGCAGATTTTCGGCCGGCCGGCGTCGGATTGTCCCGAACCGGATGCCGGATTGAAATCTTCACTCGACGCTGCGCAATCCCAGCTTTCGCAAATGGGCACGCAATTGCAGGCAATGCGGGCGCAAATCGAAGCCATGTCGGCGCAAAACGAAGAGGCGTATAATGAAGCAGTGGGAAGCTACAACGCCGCAGTCGGGCGGTACAATGTCCTCGCGGCGCAAATGAAATCCCAAGCGACGCAGTACAACGCCGAGGTCGAAGCGTTTAATAGCTGCATAAGTCTTTAGTTATAAGGTTATCAGGTTGAAGGTTGTCAGGTTGATTTGTAACCTTATAACTTGATAACCCGATAACTTTAAAACCCTTCAACTCAACCCCATGGACATCTCAAACTTCATCCAAAATCCAACTATACTCATCATCATCGCCCTCTGGACGCTGCCGTGGAAAGGCGTGGCTCTTTGGCGCGCGGCGCGTTTGCGCGACAAGTGGTGGTTCATCGCCTTGCTCATCCTGAACACGCTGGCAATTCTGGAGATACTTTATATCTTCATTTTCAGCAAGCGAAAGAGCTTGGCATTTTCACAGCCGCCGAAATAATGGTTTGATTTTCGAGTCGGCTTAAAATCTTGAAATGAAAAACTACGCCAAGGTCGGCAATCGTGCGGGCAGGCCTGCTTACCGCACGGCTTCGCGGTTTCGATACAAAAAAATACAAGCAATTTCTGTGGTAAAATCTCACATTCAAAGAAGAAAGAGGAAGTAATTTCACAGCGGCATGTTCAACTGGAAATTCATAATATGGGTTTGTGTTTCCGCTCTGGCTATCATTATAGTCGCGGTTTTTGTGGCACGTTTCGGAGGGCAGGCGAACGCTCCTGCGTTTTCAACATCGCTCGCGCCATCCGCATCGGTCGCGACTGGCACGACCACCGCCTCCGTTTCCGGTACGGTGGACTCCATCGCCGTGCCGACCACGCCCGCGATGCAATTTACCGATGCGAGCCAGGCGACGGTCCAAGGTACGCTCGTATCCGACCCGAGCTCGACCGCAGTTTCCGCCGACGGCGCATTCACGGCAGTCCTGCAATACTTGAAAGAATATCCGCTTACGTACAGCTTTAACGACGGCAACGGCCCGGATCTCATCGTGGACGATTTCTACCTTTTGGTCACAAATGCAAAGACGGGGCAGGAAAAAGAGATCGGCGTAGTTGACCTCGCACCGAGCCAGATGATCACGGCCGCAAAGTTCGCCACGACGACAGCGCAATACGCGCTCATCGCGCAAAACTTGGCGTGGACCAGCGCGGACCAGCTCACGGGAAAAATCGTCCTTTACGACGCGGCGAACGTCAACAACCTGCGGCAGCTCCAGGCAGCGCAATTCACCGTGGATCCGGCGACGTGGGCGATTAAAGATGTTAATGTCCAATGACCAATGTCTAATGTCCAACGTTGGACATTTCTTCAGTTAGTTGGGCATTAGTCATTGGGCATTGTGCATTGTTCGCTGCGAAAATCCCTGTTACAATCTAACCAATGCTCCAGATTTCGTTGCGGGCGGAGGAAATTTTCCGCATTGGCGCGTTCCCGGTCACGAACGCCCTTTTATTGTCCGTGATCGTTTTGGTTTTGCTCGTCGGGCTTGCGTGGATCTTGCGGCGGAAGCTGTCGCTTGTGCCGGGGATGATGCAGAACGTCGTTGAAGTTATAATTGAAGGGTCGCTTGGACTGATGGACTCGGTGCTCGGGAACCGGAAAACGTCCGAACGGTATCTGCCGCTCGTCTTCACCATTTTCCTTTTCATCATTTGCTGCAACTGGCTTGGGCTTTTTCCAGGCGTAAGCTCGGTCGTCGTGAATTCCAGCGGGGGAACGGTGCCGTTGCTGCGCTCGCCGGCGAGCGACCTGAACTTCACGCTCGCGCTCGCCGTGATCGCCGTGACTTTTGCAAACGCGCTCGGCATCGCCGCGGTCGGCTTTTGGAAACGCGCGGCGGTATTTTTCAATTTCAAAGGGCCGATCGATTTCTTCGTCGGCATCCTTGAACTTATCTCAGAATTTGCTAAAATTATCTCGTTCTCGTTCCGGCTTTTCGGCAATGTGTTCGCGGGCGAGGTTCTTTTGGCCATCATGGCGTTTTTGATCCCGTACCTCGCGCCGCTGCCGTTCATGTTCCTCGAAGTCTTCGTCGGGTTCATCCAGGCGTTCATTTTCGGGATGCTGACGCTCGTCTTCATCGCCATAGCGGTTGCGGAGCACGGTGGGGAGGAGGCGCAGCACGCGCATTGATTTTTCTGTCATCCCGGGATGGCAAAAAACAACTAAGGTCGAATCAAAAATAAAATATCAATTTAAATATGGACGTAAGCTCAATAAGACTCCTCGCCACCTTCGGCGCGATTGGCATGGGCGCCGTAATGCCGGCACTCGCGATCGGGCTCATCGGCGCAAAGGCAGTGGAGGCCATCGGGAGAAACCCCGAAGCGGCTTCGAAGATCCAAACGATGGCGATTTTGGCGATAGCGTTCGCCGAAGCCGTCGCGATTTATGCGCTGGTCATCGCGCTGATCATTAAGTTCGTAGTTTGAGCGTAATGCGAATATGCGAATGGCGTGCGAATGCCGCGAATAAGACGACCATCCGCGCTGCATTTCATTCGCAGCATTCGCATTGGATTTATTCGCATCATTCGCATACATTCGCAAATTCGCATTATATTCATTCGCATGTCCCAACTCCTCTCCCAACTCGGCATTGATTGGCACCTCCTCCTTTCGCAGGCGGTTAATTTTTTGCTGTTGCTCGTCATATTGCGGCTTGTGGTCTATAAGCCACTCTTGAAACTGCTCCACGACCGACGCGCGCGCATCGAGGAAGGGCTCACGAAGGCGAAGATGGCGGACGAGCGGCTGCATGAGGTGGATATAATCGGTAAGGGGAAGATAAAGGAAGCGGAAACGGCGGCGATTCACATTTTGCAGAAGACCGAGCAGGACGCGAAAATTTTGGAGGCAAACTTGCTCGCGGAGGCGCGGCGCAAAGAAGAGGAGCAGATGAAGAATGCCGAGGCGGCGCGGCGGGCGCAAGAAGAGGAAGCGCGGCGGGCGATGGAAAAGGAAGCGGCGGGGCTTGTGAGGCGGGCGATAGCGCGGACGGTGGAGCTGAAGCCGGAGCAGATTGATGAGGCGCTGATTGCGCGGGCAGTGAAGGAATCTTCTCTGTCATCATGAGCAACGCGAAGGATCTCTTATTTTCAGTCAGGGATTCTTCGGCTGAAGCCTCAGAATGACAAAAAAATATGAAATACTCCGCCCATATCTACGCCAAAGCGCTCGCTGAAGTGCTCGCTGACGCGAAGCCCGCGCATGAGGCGCAAATCGCCAAGAATTTCCTCGCACTCGTTCGACGGAACGGCGACGAGATGCACCTGCGTAAAATCCTCGAGGAAGCGGCACGGATGGCGCGCGGGAAAGGCGGCGTGCGGAAAGTGACGCTCGAAACGGCACGGCAGCTCGGACAGCCACAAAGGGAAATCTTGAAATCATTCCTGAAGCCGAGCGATGTCATCGAGGAAAGGATTGATTCGGAGCTAGTGGCCGGCGTGCGAGTGATAGTGGACGACGAAAAGCAGTTCGACGGGTCGCTCAAGGGGAAGCTGGATAGGCTGTTCAGCGAATCGGTATAATGCGAACATGCGAATGTATGCGAATGCCGCAAATAAAAACATCATGAAAACGCCATGCCTAAAACAAAAGATAGCGTTATATATCCCGAACTTTCCTATCTTATTTACGGTTTTTGCTTTAAAATCCACAATATCCTTGGCAGGTTCAGAAATGAAAAATAATACGCGGATGCCCTCGGAGAAATATTAAAAGCGGATAATATCGCTTACGAAAAAGAAAAACGTCTTGCGCCAAGTTTTCCCGGAGAAAAAGCCAATCGGAACATCGTTGATTTTCTTATTGAAGATAAAATTATTGCAGAGTTAAAAGCAAAAAGGATTGTAACCCAAGAAGATTATTATCAAATGAAACGGTATCTTGTCTCTTGCAATAAAAAATTGGGGATTTTGGTCAATTTCGGCCAGCGGTATCTCACGCCGAAGCGAATTTTGAATTCAAGGTTTTCCAAGGATGAAAATAGGGAATGAGATTCTATTCGCGGCATTCGCATGCATTCGCAAATTCGCATTATATTCATTCGCATCACACCACTATGAGCTACGAAATCATAGAAAAACTGAAAAAAGAAATCGAGGGATTTGCGGAAAAGCCGGAGTGGGCAGAAATCGGCCGCGTGATTGAGGTGGGCGACGGGATTGTTAAAATTTTGGGCTTGCGGAACGCGGTGAGCCATGAAATTTTGAAGATTGAAACGCCGAAAGGCATTCGGACGGCGCTCGCGCTCAACCTCGAGGAGGAATCTATCGGCGCACTCGTGCTCGACGATTTTTTGGCTATCGAGGTCGGCAACACGGTGAAGCGCACCGGCGAAGTGCTCTCGATCCAAGTCGGCGAGGAACTCATCGGCCGCGTGATCGATCCGTTGGGCAATCCGCAGGATGGGTTGGGCGAGATTTTTAAGATCCAACCTCCAACCTCCAACCTCCAAGTTCCGCAGAGAAATCCTCTGGAAGCCCGCGCGCCTTCGGTTTTGGAACGCGAATCGGTGAACGAGCCGCTCCAGACGGGGATCAAGGCAATTGATTCGATGATCCCAATCGGCCGCGGCCAGCGGGAGTTAATCATCGGCGACCGTCAGACGGGAAAGACGGCGATCGTGCTGGATACGATTTTGAGCCAAGCTCCAAGCTCCAAGCTCCAAGCTCCAGTTATTTGCGTCTATGTCGCGATCGGCCAGAAGGAATCGAAGATCGTGAAAATCGCCGAGACGCTCAAGAAATTCGACGCGCTGAAATACAGCATCATCGTTTCGGCGTCGGCATCGTCGCCCGCGGCGCTGTGGTACTTGGCGCCGTATGCCGGCTGCTCAATCGGCGAATATTTCCGCGACAAAGGCGATGATGTGCTTGTGATCTACGACGACCTTTCAAAGCACGCGTGGGCGTACCGCGAGATCTCGCTCCTGCTCCGCCGGCCGCCCGGCCGCGAGGCATACCCGGGCGACATTTTCTATCTGCACTCGCGCCTGCTCGAACGCGCCGCGAAAGCTTTCAAAAGAAAAAGGCGGCGGGTCGCTTACGGCCCTGCCGATCATCGAGACGCAGCTCGGCGACGTGACGGCGTACATCCCGACGAACCTCATCTCGATTACCGACGGCCAAATCTTCTTGGAAACCGATTTGTTCAACCAGGGCCAGCGGCCGGCGCTGAACGTCGGTATTTCCGTGTCGCGCGTCGGCAGCGCGGCGCAGACGAAGGCGATGAAAAAAGTGGCGGGCCGGCTGCGCTTGGCTTTGGCGCAATTCCGAGAGTTGCAGGCATTTGTCCAGTTCGCGACGGATGTTGACGAGGCGACGAAGAAGAAAATTTTGCACGGCCAGAAGATCAACGAAATTTTGAAGCAGGAAGACCTCGCGCCTATGCCGTTCGAGAAACAAGTATGCGTTTTTTACGCGATGCTTAACAATTACTTCGAGAACGTGCCGGTGGAAGATATCAAAAAAACCGAAGTTGACCTGCTGCTGCATCTCGAAAAGCTGCATGAAGATGAGATCTTGAAACCGATCCGCGAAACAGGGGAGTTCAGCGAGCAGACGGAGGCGAAATTGAAAGAAGCGATTATGAGGTTTTTGGGTGATTCGTATATTCGTACCAATTCGTAAATTCGTAGCATTGGGGCTAGAACCCATCTCAAAAATCCTCCAGCCCGCGATCCCGGTCAATTGCCGCAAGGGCAAGGCGCGAGGGCGAAGCCGTAGCGGGCTACGGCTCGCCCGAAGCAACGCAGCCATGGCGGCAATTGGCCAGATCCCGGAGGGTTGCGGCCATTTTGCCCGAATCGCGTCGTTGGGCCTTCGGAGCCATAGCCCGCTATTGTCTCCTCGGCTCGCCTAGCGCTCGGGCAAAATGGCTCGCAACGCGGGCGGAGGATTTTTGAGATGGGTTCTAGGATCCCTCACCGACTTGGAACGAGAGAAAGCCCTCGAACTGCGCCGGCCGAATGCTATAATAAATCCATATGACGCTCCTCATCAAGAACGTTCGGATTCTCGGCGGATCAAGGGAATTCCCGGATCTCGTTGACGTTTTTGCCGCTGACGAAAAAATTTCCGCCATCGGGCCGCTCGGCAACAAGAAGGCGGACGAGACGCTCGACGGCGCCGGCGCGTATTTGAGCCCCGGCTTCATTGACGTGAACGCGGCGTCGGACCATTATTTGACGCTCTTCGACTACCCGAGCCAGGAGGATTTTTTGAGGCAGGGAGTGACGACCATCTTCGGCGGCACGTGCGGCTCGTCGCTCGCGCCGCTCTTGTACGGCGGCCTTGAATCGCTCCAGAAATGGGGCGGCTCGCCGGACAAAATGAACGTCAACTGGCATTCGATGGCGGAATTTTTGGCGGCGATTGACAAGCATCCGCTCGCGGTGAATTTCGGCACGCTCGTCGGCCACGCCACCATTCGCCGCGCGCTCATCGGCGACGCATTGCGCGACATCTTGACAAAAAACGAGATGGCAGTGTTCTCGGAAATTTTGCGAAAGTCGCTGAAGGAGGGCGGTTTTGGGCTCTCAACAGGTCTTGGCTACGTGCACGACCGCCCAACGCCGTACGGGGAACTAAAGATTCTCACTCAAATTGTGAAGGAATTTGGCGGCGTTTACGCGACGCACCTGCGGCATACGGGCGTGGGCGTGGGCGAGTCCGTTGACGAGACCATCAAGCTTGCAAAGGATACTGGCGCGAAGACATTTATAAACCATTTCGTGCCGGTTGCAGAGGCGCGAGACGAGTACGAGAAGGCGTTGAACCGGATTGACGCGCTGCCGCCCAATTTCGATTTCCATTTCGATATCTATCCTTTCGACACTTTGCTTTTGCCGATTTACACCTTCCTTCCCGAATGGGCGCAGACCGGCGGGCGTGAGGTGATGCTTGCGAACGTGAAAGATGACTGGTTTCTGACACGCGTAAAAAAAGAAATGCCGGCGATTGACGCGGAGCACTGCATCGTGGCGCAGGCGCCCGACAACGATTTTCTGGTCGGGAAAACGCTCGATGAAGTGAAAAAAATCTACGGCCTCGGCGATGCGCGCGATGCCCTCTTCCGGCTGATGGTCGCGACCGGCTTGCGCGGCACGATGCTTTATAAGACGTTGGATGAAAATCTCATCCACCGGGCGCTCACGAGCCGTCACAGTTTCGTGGCATCGAACGCTCCAAGTTTCAATGAGGCGTCACACCTGAATTTCCGCAAAATGTACAAGTCAAACCGGACCACGGCGACGTTTTCGATGTTTTTGTCGCTCGTCGAGCACGGCCTGATGCCGCTCGAGGAAGCGATCAAGAAAATAACGCTGCAGCCGGCAAGAGAACTTGATCTCGCGGGCCGAGGCGTGATAAAAGAAGGGAATTTCGCCGACCTCGCGTGCTTCAAGAACGGCGAGGTGAAGTTCACGGTCGTGAACGGAAAAGTGGTGATGCGCGAAGGCGAGTTCCTGAACAAATTCCCAGGCAAAGCATTGCGGCACTCGAGCATATAACCGCGCGCAAATCCAAACGGCTCTGGAATCGTTCGGTCTGCGGGTGCGGGATGACGGAAAAAACGATGGCGGTCTTCAAAATCCGAAAAGAAGACCACCATCGTTTTTTCTCGCCCGCGCCTGCCTGTCCCGAGTTGAATCGAGGGGCTCCCTCCGATACCTCGATTTGCGCGCGGGCTTGACAGCAAGGATTTCCCAAATCCTGCTCAAACGTGCCGTCAACTGTTGCCACACTTTGATCTTTATAAGTAAGTTTCGTCTTATCTCCAATCTTTCCCAACCGCACAAACCGCTGTGCGTCTCTCCATTTCAATTCTGAATCGTAGATGACCGTTTCTTGGATCATTTGCTCACCCTCATCATGGGCGCCTAACGCCGTGAGCTTTTCCACTAGTGCATCTTTATTGATTTCTAGAAACCTGCATTCGATTTCTTGGTTTTCCACACTAAGACTCCAGCTTAAATCGATGAAAAAAACAAAATGCGGTACAATTCAAGTATGTCGGTGGAAGTTTGCGCCGCCGGTTTGGAATCTTGCTTTTAGGGGAATCCGGAGGCGCGCCGGCTTGGTATCGCAGGTGGGACGCGCCTCGCGTCCCGTTGCGATAGGGCGCGCCGAGGCTCCGCCCGACCGGCCGCAGGAGCCGGTCAAGGCAACCCCTAAAAGCAAGATTCCAAACCGGCGGCGCCTGTTATCATGGCAAAATTAAAAATCAAATCTTCATCGCCGGATTACTTGTTCCTTGCCGTCGTGTTTTTGCTCGTCGTTTTCGGGCTTGCCATGCTCGCTTCGGCTTCCTCAATCCTCGGCAAGACGCAATTCAACAACAGCTACTATTATCTGGAGCACCAAATCGAATTCGGCCTCTCGCTCGGCATCCTCGGTTTTATCGTGGGCTTTCTCGTCCCGTTCTCATTCTGGAAAAAAATCGCTTTCCCGATGCTGCTCGTGAGCATCACCACGCTCGCGCTCGTCTTTACGCGCTTTGGTGCCGCGATCAACGGCACTGACCGCTGGCTCCGGCTTGGCCCCTTTGAGCTTCCAGCCGGCGGAGCTCGTGAAACTTGTTTATCTCATCTATCTCGCCGCATGGCTCTCGAACACGCGGCTGAAACGCGAAAAGGATTTCCAAAGCGGCCTTTTGCCTTTTGTCATCGTTTCCGGCATCATTGGCCTCTTGCTCGTCCTCCAGCCGGCGACGAGCACGGTTGCGATCCTCCTCGGTTCCGGGCTCGTCGTTTATTTTATAAGCGGCGCACCCATTAAATATGTTCTTGGCATAATCGGCGTCGCCGCCGTCGCAGTCGCGCTTTTGATTTATTTCACGCCGTACCGCTTGGCGCGCATCACCGGCTTCCTGCACCAAAGCGAAAACGCGCAAACGCAAAACTACCAGGTGAACCAGGCGCTCATCGCAATCGGCTCCGGCGGCGTCTTCGGTGTCGGCTATGGGCAGTCGGCGACGAAAACAGGCTACTTGCCGGCGGTGATTGACGATTCAATCTTTGCGGTCGTAGGCGAGGAGCTCGGCTTTGTAGGAGCGTGCGCCTTGATCGTGCTCTTTTGCCTTTTCACATTCCGGCTTTTTTGGATCGCGAAAGGCGTTGGCGACCGGTTTGGGAAGCTGCTCCTCATCGGCTTCGGCACGGTAGTCGCGATGCAGGCGTTCGTCAATATGGCATCCATCTCTGGCGTGATTCCGCTGACCGGCGTACCGCTGCCGTTTATCAGTTACGGCGGCACGGCGCTCGCGGTATTTTTGACGATGAGCGGGATAGCGTTGAATGTGTCAAAATATAGAGCTTAGAGCTTTGAGGTTGGAGGTTGGATTTTATTGAGTTAAAATGATTTTGAAGTCATTCCAACCTCCAAACTCCTTTTTCTGAAATGAAAGACGAAACTTTCCGAGTGGTCATGACCGGCGGCGGGAGCGGGGGACACATGTACCCGCTGCTTGCCGTTGCGGAGCAATTACAGGCAAAAGCCGCCGAATTGAAATTCGAGCTCGAGCTGACCTATATGGGTCCGGAGGATCCGTTTGCAGCGGCGCTCGGGAACCATAACATTGGGATTAACCCCATCCTTGGCGGCAAATACCGGCGTTATTTTTCGTTGCTGAATATTTTGGACATACCGAAGCTTATTATCGGTTTCTTTCAGGCGCTCGCTAAGCTTTATTTCATCATGCCCGATGTCATTTTTTCCAAAGGCGGCACGGGAGCGTTTCCCGTCATCCTCGCCGGATGGTTCTACCGCATTCCTATTGCGATCCATGAATCGGACGCCCAACCGGGACTCACCAATTTGTTCTCATCGTATTTTGCGAAGCGCGTGTTCGTGAGCTTCGACGCCGCCGCAAGATATTTCAATCCGCGCATTACGACGCTGGCCGGCACGCCCGTCCGCAAAGAATTGCTGGCCGGCCGCACGACGAAAGACCTCGCGCGCGACACTTTAGGATTCAGCTCATCGAATCCGCTCATAATTATCTTGGGCGGCTCACAAGGATCGAAACATATTAATGATTTCATTCTTGAAAACTTGCCGGCCATCATCGCCGAAACGCAAATTTTTCACCAGACCGGAACCGCGAATTATCGGGACGTCGAAAAGTTGGCGCGCGCGGCGCTGATTGACGCCTCATATAAGAACCGTTACCAGGCCGTGGCGTATCTCGACGACCAGAATTACGCGCTCGCGCTTACGGCGGCGGACATTGTCGTCTCGCGCTCCGGCAGTGGGTCGCTTTCCGAGATTGCCGCGTTCGGCGCGCAATCAATTTTGATTCCACACACCGGCGGCAATGGCCACCAAGCCGCGAACGCCTACGAGTTTTCCAAAAACGGCGCCGCAGTCGTTATTGAGGAAGAAAATCTTTTGCCCGGAATATTCTTGTCGCAGCTGAAATCTTTATTGAAAAACCCCAACCTTCTCAAGAAAATGGGAGCCGAAGCCGCGAAGTTCTACGCGCCCGACGCCGCGGAAAAAATCGTCGCCGGAATCATGGAATTGGCCAGTTAATTCCGTCATTCCCGCGCAGGCGGGAATCCACGCTTTCATAAAACGAAAAACCCGCCCAGACGGACTCGGTGCGAGTCTTTCTGCGCGGGCTAAATTAAAACCCTTTGCCGCCCGGCGTTGCGCAACGATGCGATTACTAATGCTCCGAAGAGATACGCCCCCGAAATCATAATCGCCTCGAGCCAGAGAAATGCGATTCTTTTTTCGCCATCCAACCGTGCCCACCAATCGGGGCGCAGAACCACTTGCGCCATCGTGAAACCAATCTCGTTTTAGTATAACATACTTAATAATCATCTGTCAAGGTACTGAACAAGCTCCGAAAATAGTACAATAATAGCGATATGGGAAAAGATATAGGGGATAAGGAAATCAAAAAAAATCCCGAAATCCGCGTCCGGATGGCTCCAAGCCCTACGGGACCGATGCACGTCGGCTCGGCACGGACGACATTGACGAACTGGCTTTTCGCGCGCCACATGGGCGGCACGTTCGTTTTGCGCATCGAGGATACCGATAAGGAGCGGTCAAAAAAGGAATTTGAAAAGGGACTGCTTGAAGGGCTGGCATGGCTCGGGCTTGATTGGGATGAAGGCCCGACGTTGGATGGCAAAGAGAAAGGGGAATTCGGCCCGTATCACCAAAGTGAGCGGACCGGAATCTACAAAAAATATTTGGAGCAGCTGCTCGCAAGCGGCGACGCGTATTATTGCTATTGCCCAAAAGAAGATTTGGAAGCGCAGCGGCAATCAATGCTTGCGGTCGGTTTGCCCCCAAAATATAACGGGCATTGCCGTCCTGAATCCCGAAACCCGAAACCCAAGGGTCGAAACCCGGAAGTGATCCGCTTTAAGATTCCGGAAGCCAAAGTCGAGTTCCATGACCTGATCCGTGGCAAAATCATGTTCGACGCCGCGCTTTTCGGCGACATTGTGATCGCGAAGGATTTAAACACGCCGCTCTATAATTTCGCCGTGGTCGTGGACGACGAGCTGATGCAGATCAGCCATGTCATCCGCGGCGAGGAGCACCTTTCGAATACGCCAAAGCAGATTCTGATGCAGCGCGCGCTGGGATTCAAAGAGCCGGCCTACGCACACACCCCGCTCATCCTGAATCCCGACCGCAGCAAGATGTCCAAGCGGTTCGCCGACACTGCGCTTGCGGAATACCGTGCGAAGGGCTACGTGCCGGACGCGATCGTGAACTTCCTGGCTTTGCTCGGCTGGCATCCGAAGGACGACCGCGAGGTTCTGCCGCGCAAGGAATTGATTAAATTGTTCGACTTGGGCCGCGTGCAAAAAGCCGGCGCGGTGTTCAATCAGGAAAAGCTCGATTGGCTGAACAGGGAATATTTGAAAATGATGGGGGATGAGGAGATTGCGAAAATGATTTACGAGGGAGGAGGGAGGAGGGAGGAAGAAGGAAAGAATTGTTTCCGTCTCCCGTCTCCCGTCTCCCGTCTTACCCTCAAGAAAATCATTGCGGTCGAGCGCGGACGGGCGAACACCTTGAACGACTTCATTGAGCTCGGGAAATTTTTCTTCGAGCTGCCGGATTACGAAGTGTCGCTCTTGGTTTGGAAAAACGGTTCGGCGGCCGATGTCCTGCCTATCTTAAAAGATTTACAAAGAAAATTGAGCGCTATTTCGCCTGAAAATTTCGAGAACAGGGAAGTTTTATCAAGCGCGGTCCAAGAAGTCATCGAAAACATTAAAAAATCATTAAGTCACCCGGCCTTCGCAGCTGCTTCGGCGAAGCAAGCAAGGGAATCTTCGCCAATTGATGCCGACAGCCGACAGCCGGAAGCTGGTAGCCGCGCCAACAGGGGAGATGTGCTCTGGCCGCTGCGCGTCGCGCTGTCGGGGCAACAATCTTCGCCTGATCCGCTCGACATCATGGGCGTGCTCGGAAAGGAGGAATCACTGGCGCGAATAAAAAAAGCAATTAAAAGAATCGTGTCATCCCGCGCTTGACCCGGGATCCGGCTTGATGAAAAACTTTTTATTAATATTCTTCCTTGTCGCTTGTCCTTTGTCGCTGGCCACTTTTGCCATCGCCCGCGCCTACGCCTTGCCCGGCGGCGGCTCGATGACGCCCGACATCCCTGCGGGTCCTTCCATCAACCTGAACTGGAACGACGTCCTGAACAACCTTTCTTCGCCATTCCAAAACTTCTCGCAGAGCTTGCAGTCCGCCGCCAACACGCCGATCGGCAATTTTAATTTCAGCACGTCCGGCGTCCCTGAAAGCGTTTCGGCCGGCGCGCAAAACCTGTGGAACCGCTTTGACGCGTGGCTCTTCGGCATCGCCGGGTTCCATATCGCAGCGGTTTTCAATTTCATTTTCCAAGCCATCGGATGGATTCTGGGTTTCGTAAAAGTGGCTATTGATTGGCTGGCATCGCTTGTGCATTGATTTTTTTCTATCCACAAAGCCCGCTTTACTTTGTTCTCGCTACAAAATTTAATAATTTTTTAATATTGATTATTGATATGGAAATGGATTAATCAAATCATCAAGTGACTTAAAATGTGCGTTGTGCGACACTCGGATTGTCTTCCGGAGTGTG
>CAVUWW010000029.1:0-5870 GCA_963745135.1 uncultured bacterium
AAAAAAATAAAACCGGCCTGCTTTTGGATACGGTTTTTTTCGAATGACCGCTTTCCGCGGAAGGAATTCGCATACCGGACGTTCGATTTGGATGTTTTTCAGTTGCAGCCGCGCCTCACCACGCTTTCGAAAATCTCGACGGCGGTGCCGATTCCCGGCGCGTGGCTGGCATTGGACTTCGGCTTGATGAAAGCCAAAGAGGTTTTTGGGATCCAGAAGATCGTCAAAGAGAAAAAGGATCACGTTGTTGATGGAGACGTGCTACGCGCGACCGGCAATTTGCTTCTCTGGGGCCGCTGGCAGGATGAGGGCTATTTTAAAGACATTGCGGACGACGTCCGGGAAGCTTTCAAGTTTCGGCATCCGCTCGAAGGAGAAGCGGAGGAGGTCGCACGGAAAATCAATTCGACGAATTCGGTTTCCATCCATGTCCGCCGCGGCGATTTCGCTGCGTTCACGAGCGTAGAGCAGCTACACGGGAAGACCGACCTTTCTTATTACGAACGGGCGATCCGCTGGGTCGCACGACGCGTAGCGAAGCCGACCTTCTTTGTGTTCTCCGATGACGTTGATTGGTGTCGCGCGAATTTGAAGACTGGCCTGCCGGCGGCGTACGTATCCGCCAAAGCCGCCGGCACTAAGGGCGAATGCCATTTGGAGCTGATGTCGCTTTGCAGGCACAACATCATCGCGAACAGCACGTTTTCGTGGTGGGGCGCATGGCTCAACCGGAATCCGGAAAAGATCGTGGTGGCGCCGAAACAATGGTATGGAGATCCCACAAGAGGCGACTTCACGCCGGCGGGATGGATGAAATTATAAAGATGCCATGATAGCGGAAATAAAAAGGAATGTGCGTGGCTGGTTGAGCGGGCGGCCATGGCTGCTCCAGGCGGTTTTTCGGGCGCTCGGCAAACCATACTCGGAAATCGCCATTTTCCGTTCGATCGTCCGTCCCGGCGACACGGTTTTGGATTTGGGAGCGAACACCGGGCAATACACCTGCCTTTTTTGCGCTTTGGCAGGCCCGACTGGCACCGTTCACGCATTCGAGCCGATTCCGCCGACATTTGCCATGTTGCAAAAGAATGCCGCTGCCCATTCGGGGGAATGTTCCGTCTTCCTCAATAATCTCGCCGCAGGCGATTCGGAAGGCATCATTAAAATGTTCGTGGCTGATGGAAGGTTCACCGAGGCATCCATGGTTTCCCATTCCCCGCAGTCCCAAACGGCGAATTACGATTGCCGCGTTACGACCATCGATCGCTATATAAAAGAAAAAAATATCGGAAAAGTGGATATTATCAAATGCGACCTGGAAGGCGCGGAGTTGCTTGCGATGAAAGGCACCACGGGGTTGCTCAAAAGCAAAAACCCTCCCATCCTATTTTTAGAAGCATGGTCCGGTTGGACAAAAGATTTCGGTTATCAGCCGGCAGACCTTTTTGGATTCCTTGAACGCGAAGCGGGTTACGCCATTTACCATGTCTGCCGCGATGGAATCAAAGAATTTCCGCCGAGGAGCCATTGCCGCCGGATTCTTTCCCGGATTTTCTGAATTTCCTCTGCGTCGTCCCTCCCGTCCACGGGAACCGCATCCGATTGTTGAAACAATCAGGGATTGATATAATCGAGTGATGACGATTTCATCCAAAGACATGGCAGATTTGGTTAAGGGCAAAAAACTCCGGATTATCGTGGTCGGCGCCGCATGGTACGGCGATTGGGCGAAGAATTTCTACAGGACGCTCATCCGGCTTGGTTTGGACGCGGAAATCGTCTACAACAATTCGCTTCCCGCGCCAATCGGGGGGAACAGCGGCGCGGTGACTTCCCTTTTTGAAAAAAGCAAGCGGGTAGCGAAAAAAATCGCTCCGTCAGCGTTCCGGACCCTCAAAAAAGCGCGCCAGTGGATGTCGGAGCGGGAAGTTCTGGCTCGCGTCGGCTATCCCGACCAGGAAAAAGAGAAAGTCGTCGTCGTTTTCGTTTGGTCTCCCGGCTCGCTGCGGCTGCTCGGGGAATTGAAGAAAAAGCCCGGCGTGTCCATGGCGCTGTGGCTGGGGGATCCGCCCATCAGGGAGAGCCATTGGGGACCCTCCGTCGATTATTTCGACGCGGCGTTCACGATTGATGACCTGTGGATGCACACGTTCTCTCCCGAACAGCAAAAGAAAGTGCGGCTCTTGCCGCTCGCTTCAGATGAGACCGTTTTCCATCCGCTCGGGGAGGTTGAAGAGAGGTATCGCGCGGACGTTGTTTTTATAGGATTATACCTTGCTTCGCGGGCGCGGTCGCTCGCCGTGCTCCGGGATTGCAACCTGAAAATTTATGGGTACGGCTGGGAGGACGGCTTCGCCGATTTCCCGTGGCTTCGGGAAAAGTACGCCGGCCCGCTTCTCCCTTCCGAATCCAACAAGGCGTACAACGGGGCGAAGATCGCCATCGGCACGCTCGGTACGCCGAAGGAACCTTTCACCACGGCGACCCTGCGGACGTTCGACATCGGCCTCGCCGGCACGCTCCAGATCGCCGAAGGCGTCCACCTCATCAAGAAATTGTTCGGCGACTCGATACCGATTTTCAACAGCGACGGAGAACTCAAGGAAAAAGTGGATTATTATCTTGCGCGCGAAAAAGAGAGGAAAGAGCTCGCGCAGAAAGCCCGCGCGGTCGCGCTCCGTTACACGTGCGCCGAGGCGGCGAAGAAGATTCTCGCGGCATGCGGGGTCGATATGGGAGGATGAAGGCGGATTAAGAACTGCGGAAGCGGATAGTGCGGCATTTCGGCGGATAATCACCATGATCAATTTCTATATTAAAGAATCCATCGCGCTCCATGAGGAGTTGCTGAAAGACGTGAGTTTGCCTCAAAAATACGCCAAGGCGGTTGAGGCGGTTCTCGGAGCTTTTGGGCGCGGCAATAAGGTCCTAGTTGCGGGCAACGGCGGGAGCGCGGCGGATGCCCAACACTTTGCGGCAGAGTTCGTCGGGAAATATAAGATGGTGCGGCGGGCGCTTCCTGCAATATCGCTCACGGTGGACACTTCGACTCTGACGGCGTGGAGCAATGACAATTCTTTTGATGATGTCTTCGCGCGGCAGATCGAGGCGCTTGGGAAGCCCGGCGATGTTTTCTTCGGAATCACGACGAGCGGCAATTCAAAGAACATTTTAGCGGCATTCGCGAAAGCGAAGCAGATGAAAATTTTTACGGTCGCGCTCCTTGGATGTGACGGCGGTAAGGCGAAAGGGGTCGCCGACATGGAATTAATCGTCCCCTCGAAGAATACGCCGCGCATCCAGGAGATGCACACGCTTCTTTTGCACAGCATTGCCGAAGAGGTGGAAAAGAAAATGTGTGCATAACTTATTGCTTCCTTGATCAGCCAGCCCTTGTTAGGATGGAACTCATAACGCAACAGTTTTTCCAAAAAATAATAATTAAAAAAATAAACCCAACATGAAAACAATCGTGGACGCGCTGAAGTCGAGGCTGTGGAATACTAAATCGTTCCTGTCAGGAAACCTGACCTTTCCCCAGTTTGCATGGACGATGCTCACGGGGCCGCTCCGATGGGATTTGAAGTCGGATGCCAAGCTGTTCGGCAAGCCGTTCAAGGTTCCAAACAAGGATTTCGCGGGGTTCGTCGCCCTGACCCGCGAAGTGATAGCGATGGATCAATACCATTCGGAACTTATCCCGAAGAATGCCTGCGTTGTGGACGCAGGAGCGAACAGCGGGACATTCTCGGTATTCGTGGGGGCGACGCGTCCGGATGTCACAATATACGCCTTTGAGCCGAGTCCGATGAATTTTGCATGCCTGAAAGAGAATACCAAGTTCTACCCGAACGTGAAAATCTTCAACCACGCCCTCGGTTCCAAGGAAGGTACAGCGGAGATCGTGGAGTTCCCCGACCATGGCGGAGGGAACTACCTGCAAGGCAGAGGGGCGAACTTGAGTCCCGCAGATATAAAACCGGCACGAAGTTCCCGTGTGGACGTGAAAACAATAGACAGCTTCAACCTGCCGATGGGCTTCCTGAAGATAGACACGGAGGGCTGCGAGGCGGACGTGATCCGGGGGGCGTCAAAGACGATAGCGGAACGGAGGCCAATCGTTTCCGTGTCGGCGTACCACAGGCCAGAGGACAAGGTTGAGCTGCCGAAGATCCTTAACTCAATGACCCCTTACCATTGCGAACTGCGGCGGGATTGCGAGGAGGATCTCATCTGCAAACCGCTGTGAGCGTCAGGCGAAGGCCTGGCGTTCCCAGGGTTGCCTTGTTTTGGACACTTTTTTTGTTTTTAAGATTGACGAATTATTTTCCCGTAGTATCATGAGAAGCATGGAAATCGTGAAAACAAAACTCGACGGCGTGCTGCTCGTGAAGCCGGATATCCACGAGGATTTCCGCGGCGAGTACGTGGAAACCTACAACGAGAAATTTTATGCAGAAAACGGCATACCGGTGCGTTTCGTGCAGGACGACATATCTATTTCTTCGCGCGGCGTGCTCCGCGGCCTCCACGGCGACGGGGAAACGTACAAGCTGATTTCCTGCATGCGCGGAAGATTCTATTTCGTGGTTCTGAATTGCGACGAGAATTCAAAACAATACGGCCAGTGGGAATCGTTCGTGCTGACCGACAAGAACCGGCATCAAGTGCTCGTGCCTCCCAAGTTCGGAAACGGCCACCTCGCGCTTTCGGATACGATCATTTTCCACTACAAGCAATCTGCCTACTACGACCCAAAGGGCCAGTTCAGCATTCGCTACGACGACCCGAAGTTCAACATCTGGTGGCCAATAAAGAACCCGATATTGTCGCAGCGGGACGAGCACGGGGAATACGCTGCATGAATATTTCATACATTGAATCGAGAAAAATGGCGAATATCAAGTACCCTCTGGCGGAGGATACGATTGATAACGCCGACGTAGACGCGCTTGCTGATTGGCTGAAGACCTATCCGCGCCTTACCAAGGGGCCGCTCACGCCGCAATTCGAGAAAAAGTGGAGCGATTGGCTCGGCCGGAAATATTCGGTCTTTTGCAATTCCGGCTCTTCGGCGAATTTGCTGATGTATTACGCGCTGCTGCTCTCGGGGCGGCTGAAGAACAGGAAGGTCATCGTGCCGAGCGTCGGTTGGGTGACGACGATCGCCCCAGCGATTCAATTCGGATTCGAGCCCATCATGTGCGAGGCGGACAAGGACACGTTTGGGCTGGATCTGGATCACCTTGAGAAGCTCTTGAAGGAGCATAATCCGGGTACCGTGGTTATGGTGCAGGTTTTAGGCGTACCGCACAAGATGGACGAAATTCTGAAGCTCAAGGAGAAGTACGGTTTTTTTCTCTTGGAGGACGCGTGCGCGGCAATGGGGGCGTCATATAAAGGCAAGCGCGTCGGTGCCTTCGGGGATATGTCGAGCTTCTCTTTCTATTTCGGCCACCAGATCTCCACGATTGAAGGCGGCGCGGTCTCGACGGACGACAAACAGTTTAACGACCTACTCCTGATGCTCCGCAGCCATGGCTGGGGGAAGGATCTTGATCCGGAGACGCACCAGGCGCTGATCCAAAAATATGGCATTGACGATTTCCACGCACCTTTCGTTTTCTACGAGCCTGGCTTCAATGTGCGTGCCACGGATTTACAGGCCTTCATCGGCATCCGGCAGATAGACAAAATGGAGTGGCTCAGTACGGGGATTACCCCACAATGAGAAATAAGTTTCCACCGGAGGCGGCCCGTCGCCTCCTTTTTGCTTTTAGGCGCAGCACACGAATTGGACTTTTTAACGCTGCCCCGCTATAACTTATAAAATGGCAAAGCAAAAAATTTTGGTCACGGAGCAATACATT
>CAVUWW010000030.1:0-7145 GCA_963745135.1 uncultured bacterium
CTCCCATTTGATGTCCGTTGGTGTCATTATAATGTTTGAAATGATCCACATCCAGCATAATCAAACTTAATGTGTGCCGGTATCTTATAGAAGCCGCAACGGCATCTTTTAACCGTCCTAGAAAATATTCATGATTATATAATTTGGTTAACCCGTCAGTCATCGCTTCCATTTGCTTTTCCTGTACTACTTCCGCATTATGCAAAGCCATACCGATAAATGCGGCTAGAGTTTCCAGGATAAATAATTCATCTCGTACAGCCGCACTTTTTTCAAAATAAATAACGCCTAATACTTTATGCAGGAAAGCAACAGGAATAGCCACGGCCGGGGGAGGATTGATCCCGTAGACGCACCGAGGCGCTCTATCCGCAAAATATGGAATTGACGATTTCGCACCTTTCGTTTTGTCCAGCTGGCTTCGATGTGCGTGCCACGGATCCAGGCCTTCATCGGCATCCGGCAGAGAGACAAAATGGAGTGGCTCAGTACGGGGATTACCACAATGAGAAATAAGTTTCCACCGGAGGCGCCCGTCGCCTCCTTTTTTTTGCTTTTCGCGCCGCGGCAACACAATTGACTTTTTAACGCTGCCCCGCTATAACTTATAAAATGGCAAAGCAAAAAATTTTGGTCACGGTGGTGCCGGCTACATCGGCTCGGTTTTGGTTCCGGAGCTTTTGCGCGCGGGACGCGAGGTGACGGTCATTGATAATTTTCTCTACAATCAGCATTCGCTTCTGGATGTCTGCAACTTCAAGACACTGACGATCGTCCGTGGCGACGCGCGAGATGATGCGCTGATTAAGAAACATATCGTAGGAAAGGATTTCATCATACCGCTTGCCTGCATTGTGGGCGCGCCCGGCGTGCGACGCGGATCCGGTGGCGGCGCGGACGATCAACTTGGAGGCGGTCCAGATGATCGTGCGTTTGCGGAACCCGTCGCAGAAGATGATTTTCCCGAACACGAACAGCGGTTATGGTCGCATGGCGGAAGGCGTGGCGTACTGCGATGAGACGAGCGCGCTTGACCCGGTTTCGCTTTATGGGAAATTGAAAGTGCAGGCGGAGCTGGAATTGTTGAAGGCAGGCAACGCGATTACGTTCCGTCTTGCCACGGTTTTCGGCGCGAGTCCGCGTATGCGGATGGATCTTCTTGGTGAATGATTTTGTCTATCGGGCACTCATCGACCGGACCACGGTCCTCTTTGAACCGCACTTCAAACGCAACTACATCCATGTCCGCGACGTGGCGCGCGCATTCATGCACGCGATGGAGAATTTCGAAAAAATGAAGAACGAGCCGTACAACGTCGGCTTAAGTGACGCGAATTTGAGCAAGAGTGAGCTGTGCGAGGAGATCAAAAAGCAATTGCCCAAATTCGTGTATATCGAATCTGCCATCGGCGAGGATCCCGACAAGCGGAATTACATCGTTTCGAACGCCAAGATAGAAAAGACCGGCTTCAAGCCGCAGGTTTCGCTTCAGGACGGCATTGCGGAACTCATCAAAGCGTACCAGGTCATCCGACGGAACCAGTTTACGAACTTGTAGAATGAAAATCCTGTTTGTTTACTACCGGTACGACTACGACAAATATTGGCGGCGGACGAAGCGCGACCACATGACCGATTATTACTTATGGTACGAGCCGCTCGTCCGGCTTGGCGCGCAGCGTGGCCACACGGTGGACGCGTTTTGGGTGGACGAGGTCGTTCAGGAACGCGGATTGGAAGGCATGCGGCAGGAATATTACCGCATCCTGACGGCGAAGGACGCGCCCGATGTCGCCATCTATATGGCGGCCGGATCTGATATCGGCGAAGCGATGTTTGCTAAAGTCCAGAAGAATTCCAGATCCCTAACGGTATCCCTGTGCGGCGATGACAGTTGGGCATTCGACCGTTATTACAAGCAGTACGTCCCTTATTTTTCATGGATACTCGCATGGTGCGCGAGGATGGTGCCGCGGTATCGCGCGGCCGGATGCAAGAACGTCCTGGTGGCGAAGCCGATCGTGAATATCGCGGAGTTCCGCCCGCAGCCCGGCCCGAAGACGATTGATGTCAGCTTTGTGGGGACCCGCGGCGAGGCGCGCGCGAAAATCATAGCGGCGCTCCGCAGGGCAGGCATCGACGTTTTGGTCCGCGGCAACGGCTGGCCGGAAGGCGCTGTTTTGCAAAAGGAGATGCTCGAGATTATTTCTCACAGCAAGATCGCGCTCACGCTCAATCCGCCGGAGTTTTATTTCGGCATCCGGCAACTCGTGAGGCTTTTTTTCCGCTGGCGATGCCTCGGGGAGACCGGTTCAGATTTGAAATGGGATGGAGGAAATTTCATCGCCAATTTCCGCTTGTGGATGAATAAGCGGAGAGTGCCCGGGATAAAAGGCCGGCACGCCGAGACGCCTGCGCTCGGCACCATGCAGATAACGTTGCCCGTGGACGGCATCGAAGATTATTTCGAGCCGGGGAAGGAGATTGTGCTGTATTCGGACAATGACGACTTGGTTAAAAAAATCAGATACTATCTGGCGCACGACGAAGAGCGCGAAGCCATAGCCCGGGCCGGTTACCTGCGTACCGTGCGCGACTACAACTCCGAGAAGTGCATCAATGACTTATTTTTAGAATTGGAAAGCCGCTTTAGAATCCGTCTCAAAAAGGTTAACAAAATCTGAAAGACGGGGTATACTGCAATCTAGGCGCACCATGCAAAAAAAATCAGGCAATAAAAAAATAAGCAGCAAGGCATTCCTTGGTTTCATTGAAAAGTTCGTTTCGGATGCTGGCAGACGGGATTGGGGATCGGACCGGCACGTCTATCCGATTTTCGCTTTGGCGGTCGCGAGCCGGGCGAAAGTTTTTCTCTAACTCGGTGTGCGCGGGGGAAAGACCACGCTGCCGCTCCTCCTCGCGGCTTACGTGAACGGCGGCAAGCTAATTTCCGTCGACAAAGAGAAGACGGATTTCAAGTGTCCGGCGGCGCTTGCGGCGCATTGGCAATTCGTGCGGAGCGACGCTTTGCGATTTTTGAAAAAACAGGACAAGTCGCGCAGAGTGGATTTTGCCTACGTTGACGATCGGCACGCTTACCGGCACGTTAAGCAGGAGCTCGCCTACCTTGACCGGATGGTCGGTCCATCGAGCGTCATCCTGCTCCATGACTTAATGAACGGCAATACTGAACCGTTCTACCACGCCGATTTGGCGCTCGCGGGCGGGCAATGGGCGGAAGGCGGACCGTACCGCGCCGTCGCGGAGCTCAATCCGCAATTTTGGGAATGGGCAACGGTGCCATGGAACAATGGTTTGACCCTGCTTCGGAAAAAATATAGCAACAAATATCATGTCCGTTAAGAATAGCGAACGGAAAAATTTGGTCTTGGGCGGAGGTGGCTTCATTGGTGGTGATTTGTGCGCCCTCCTTCGGGAAAAAGGGGAGCGGGTCAGGATATTGGATCATCACTTCGGCCAGGAATTGGAAGAGAGCAACCGATATATCAGAGATTTCCGCTGGGCGGATCGCGTTTGGATCCTGGCATGGCCAGGCGTAGCGGGCGCACCCCTCACAAAGCATCATACTGGCAATTTATATCTGTCGAAGCTCATGACCGCGAACATGCGCATGTGCCTCTCTGTGTTTGGCGCGCTCGAGAAGACAAAGAAACGTTTCCTCTTCGTTTCGTCGCAGCTGGCGGGGATGCGGACGCCGTACGGCGCCATGAAGCTGGCGGCCGAAGTCTGGACGACTCTCCTCGGAGGCTATGTCGCGCGGCTGTGGAACCCTTACGGATGGGAAGGTCTGACTCGGAAAAGCCACGTGGTTACGGACATGGTTGGGCAGGGTATTCTGAAAAAGCGGATTGCCTTGATGAGCAACGGCGAAGAGAAACGTCAATTTCTGTACGTCCGGGATTGCACGGAAGGACTTCTGTACCAATTCGACCACGGGCAGCCGTATGCCGACGTCACGAACGGGAAGTGGATTTCCGTGAAACACGTTGCCACATTGATTGCGAAAGAATTGGGCGTGCCGCTCGTCATGGGCACTCAAAAAGCCCCCCCGTCTTTTTCTGAAGCGAAATTTTTTTTGAAGGGATGGAAGCCACGGTTCACTCTGAAAAAAGGCCTTCGGACGGTTATTGAAAAGGCGCGCAATGAGTTGTCAGGACAGACCTTGTAAATATTATGGCGGGCGGTATAGTGTTGAAGTTCTCTAAAACCCATGGTTATCACCCGCACTCCCTTGCGCATTTCTTTTTTCGGCGGCGGAACGGATTATCCGGCGTGGTACGAGCAGCACGGCGGGGCGGTCCTTTCCACTTCCATCGATAAGTATTCATACTTGATCTGCAGGTATCTGCCGGGCTATTTCGATTTCAAGATAAGGGTGGGATGGTCGAAGATGGAACTTGTCCAGCGTCCGGAAGAAATCGAGCATCCTGCCGTGCGCGAGATACTCAAATTTTTGGGGATTAAGGACGGCATCGAAATCCATTACAACGGGGATTTGCCCGCGCAGTCCGGCCTCGGCTCGAGCTCGTCGTTCGTGGTCGGGTTGCTGCACGCGCTCGCAGTATTGGAAGGCAGGCAGGTCAGCAAAGCGGAGCTTGCGAGCACCGCCATCCACATAGAGCCGCAGATTGTTGAAAGAAAACGTGGAATCCCAAGACCAGACGGCGGCGGCGTCGGCGGCCTCAATAAGATCACTTTCCGGAACAACCACGAAGTCGAGGTGGCGCCGGTCGAAGTGCCGCAAGCGACCACGGAGGCGTTGCAAGACCGCCTTATGCTTTTCTTCACGGGGCTCGCGCGGCACGCTTCCGAAGTGGCGGGCGCGCAGATCCAAAACACCCCCCGCAAAGAGAAGGAACTGTACGCGATGCGCGGGATGGTGGATGAGGGCATGGGATTGCTCGCGAAAGGGGACTTGGATTCGTTCCGGGAAGCTGCTCCCACGAATCGTGGCAGCTGAAGCGGGGATTCAGCCACCTCGTGAGCAATTCGCGCATTGATGAGATCTATGAAGCCGCCAAAAAAGAAGGCGCGCTCGGCGGCAAGCTCCTCGGTGCCGGCGGCGGCGGGTTCATGCTTTTTTACGCCGATCCGGCGCGGCACGATGCCATCAAGGAGAAGCTTGGCGACTTGCTGCACGTGCCGTTCAAATTTGAAAACGGGGGGAGCCAAGTGGTGTATCGGGCGAACGGCGACCAAGTACGGCTCTCATGACCCAGCTGATTCAGCCCCGCATATCAATATTGCTCGCAGTCTATAACGCCGAGCAGTTTATCGCGGAGACGATTGAATCCGTGCTCGCGCAATCGTATGGAGCTTGGGAACTTTTGATAGAGGATGGGAATTCCCGGGATCGCACCATGCCGATTGCGAAAAAATATGCGGACTGCGATCCGCGGATCAAGTTGGTTTCGGAGCCGGACGAAGGCCAGGGCCACGCCATGGCGAAGGCTGCGGCGCGCGCGCGCGGCGATTTCATCATGATCCTTGCCGCTTCCGACGGCTACCTGGATCGCGATTGGCTCTTGAAGTGCGTGAAGGTCATGGATGCCGATTTTGAGGTGTCGCTCGTGTGGGGGATTCCGTTCAACAAAGACGCGTCCGGAAAATTAGCAGGGTCCACATTCGCTTTTGAGCAATTTTTCAAGGAAGGAGGCGGCCGCGCCGCGCTTTTCAAGGAAGCATGGAAGCGGCTGCGCCATCCATCTTCGCTTTTCAGGATTTTCAATCAGCGAGGGTCGGTGGCGGCGGTGGGTCGGATGCTCCGCAGGCGGGAAATTCCCGAAAAACAGGCATGGTTCGACCATTGGCTTGCGACCGGGCTCGCGTTTCCCGACGGGAATATGTGCGTGGCGCGGCGCGCGTATTTCGATTGCATGCCTCCCTATTGGGCGGGAAGCCGCGAGCAGGTTGATTGGATGGGGTTCTATTTCGATTTCAACGCCAAGGGATATTTGGCGTACGGTTTGCCCGCCGCCGCGAATTTCGCTCGGGCCGACCACGAAGGCCAGCTCGGCAAGCGCATCGCCGGGTTTGTAGAGCGGAAGCGCGAAGAATATTTCGAGCGGCTGAAAAAATATCGGGCCGAGATCAATGCGTATCCGGGGAAGGCGGTATTCCGCGACCGGGCGGGACGCGCAATCGAATGCGATAAAAAATAACTTGCCCCATACCCCCATGCCCCGTGTCATTGTTAGCATCATGATGCCCACGTATAATTCCTTGGAACGGCTCCTCGGCAAGTCCATCGGGAGCGCGCTCGCGCAGACATTCGCCGATTGGGAACTTATCATCATAGACGACGCTTCGACGAATAGTGCGCCGCGGATGTTGGACGATTGGGCGAAAAAGGACGCGCGCATCCATGTGGCGCACAAGGAAAAGAACGAATTCCGCGAACTCGGCATTTCGGGATCGCTGAACCGCGGGATCGATCTCGCGCGCGGGAAATACATTGCCCGGCTCGATCAGGATGATTATTGGATCGATACGCAGAAGCTCGAAAAGCAGGTCGCATATCTCGACGCACATCCGAATTGCACCGTTGTTGGCGGCGGGGTTATCGTCGTGGACGGCGAAGGGAACGAACGCTTTCGCTATTTCAAAAAAGAAAATGACGCGGAAATCCGGAAGACCGCGCTCTTTGCGAATCCCTTCAGCCACACGACGGTTCTGTTCCGGAAAGAGGTCGCCGTTGCCGTGGGTAAGTACCAAGGGAAGCACGTCGAGGATTGGGATCTCTGGCTGCGGATGGGACGGCACGGCACTTTCTATAATTTTCAGGAATACTTCGTCGGGTACACAATGACGGACACGAACAGCTCGTTCGTGAACCAGCGATCGTTGAGCCGCAACGTCCTCCGACTCATCTCGCGCGAGCGAGGGCACTACCCCGGATTTTTTAAAGCGTACACGCTGAACCTCATGCAGTACGTTTACGCGCTCCTGCCGATTCCGTTCGCCCTGCGGCTCCGGCTGCGCTCGTCCCTGTCGAAGTTGAAGAGGAAGTCGTTCTAGGAATATAATGGAGTTGTCATTCTGAGCCTTCAGGCGAAGGATCTCATTTATGGGATCCTTCGCTATCGCTCAGGATGACAGAAAAAATAAAACCATGTCCAAAAAGA
>CAVUWW010000031.1:0-14911 GCA_963745135.1 uncultured bacterium
CAGGTCGGCTCGCTCTCGTTCACGCTCGATGATCCGACGGCGGTGCAGAATGCGGCGATGGCCGATGCGATTACGAAAGCCAAAGCTGAAGCGGTTGCGGAAGCGCAGGCGGGAGGATTCAAGATTGGCCGCTTGCTTGGGATCCAGGAAGGCGGCAATTATCCGTATCCGGTCATGCAGGCAATGAGTGCGAGTGCGGGAGGCGGGACGGCCGTTGCGGCGCCAGCTCCGACGATCCAGCCGGGGTCGCAAGAAGTGGACGTGAGCGTGACGATGCAATATGAGATTCAGTAGAAAATGAAAAATGCGGGGCGGTTGAAAAGAAGTTGCCGCCCCGTTCGCGCAAGAAAACTTGATAATTCATGAAGAGCCGGATCTGCCGAGCGGCCGCCTTTGCCGTGGCAATTGCCTTATCTGCAAGATAATCGCAGAGCCGACGAATTTTTGAGAGCCGATCTCCGGCGCGTTAAACATCTCCCGCAGAATTACAATGAGCTTAAAGGCGGCCTCTTGAGATAGGGCAATTTTCCGCGCCCGGAACCATTTAGCATATTTTACGCTCGTTTAACTTATGATCGAGGCATGAAGACGCCCGTTGCCTCCTTCTTTTTTAATGATTTTAGCAGCCGCGCTTGCCTTTGGTTTCTTCCGCCGCCGGACCGAGATTTGTACGGCGTCTCGCTGCCTTTTTGGCAGCTTCGCCAGACAGCGCTTCGGATACGATGCGATTCTTCTTTGATAAGCTGCAGGTCACCCGTTCTTCAGTATCAGATCAAGCTCTAACAGCAGGACTTCGTTGACGTTTTGAACATCAGCAACGGCGAGCTGGGACGCCGTAGCTCTTCCTCGGCGCAGAAGCTCGGCATGAAGATTATCCCGACGGTGACATCGTTCAACGGCCCGGCTCGATGTCTCACCCCTGATCCAGGAGCACGAAGAAGCGCCAGGCGCCACGAGGACATGATTGCTGCAAGCGCAAGAGTCGAGAACTTCGACCACATTGACATTGATTACGAGGGGAGGAACCACAGCGATCCAGCCATATATTTTTCGCTCGTTCATCCAGGGGCTGCGCAGCGGTTGCACGCCATCGACGAAACCTTGACCTGCACGTTACGAATCCCGCATGCCGCGTCGGACGGCATCTCACTCCCGACCAGCGCGCGAACAATTACGTCGTGCTCAACCAATATTGCGACGAGGTGCGCGTGATGGCGTACGACCAGGGGCTGGTTGACCAGAATCTCGACGAGGCGAAGGGGTCGAGCACGCTCAATGTGCCGGTCGCGGATTCGGCGTGGGTGAACATCGTATTGCAGCAGGCGCTCCAATATATCAAGCCGAGCAAGATTATGCTTGGCATCCCGACCTACGGCTACGAGTATCAGGTGACGTGGAACGACGGCGTGACGACCTATGCGCAGGTGCGGAGCTTTACTTTCACGCAGGCGATGGATCGCGCGGACGAGATCGGCGAGGCGCCGGTGCGGAACAATGCCGGCGAATTGAGCCTGGTCTTCAACTCCACGACGGTCGTGTCGGTAACGCCCGCGCTCACATGGGGCGTTTCCTCGACGCTGCCACTCGCGCTTTCGACGCCCACTGCCGCGAGTACTTTCTTCGGTGCCAATCCTGCCTATGCCGCGAACGGCACAAGCACCTTCTTCATTGATTTCAGTGACGCCCAGTCGGCGCTTGACAAGATCAATCTGGCGAAAAAGCTCAAGCTCCGCGGCGTGATGTTTTTCAAAGCTGACGGCATGATAGATCCCGCGATTTGGGGGGAATTAAATTGACGAGAAAACGTTTTCTTGCCGCGCGAGGGTTCCAATGGAAAAGATACTGGCATTGTCGGGTCGTGACTTCCATGGCGACCGAGAAAAGGCCTTCCTCTTTTTCCTGCGTGTGGACGAGCCAGACAAAATTCAAGAGAGGATCTTTTACCTTTGGTTGTTATGATATATATTAGAATTCTGTTTCTGTCAAGTACCCAAAAACCCCTGAAAATGCTAGTCTAAAAGACATACGAATTTACTAATTTGTACGAATATGCGGACAAGAGAATCCCATTCGCATATTCGCATCGATTCGTACATTCGTATGCCCATGGACCCAAAATTCTACATCACAACTCCCATCTATTACGTGAACGACAAGCCGCACATCGGCAACGCTTACACGAATATCGTTGCGGATGTTTTGGCGCGGTGGCGGACGCAGCTCGGCGAGAACGTTTTTTTCTTGACGGGCACGGATGAAAATTCCCAAAAAGTAGTTGAGGCGGCAAAAAAGACCCGGGAGGATTTTAAGTCATACACTGACCGGCTCGCTGAAGCATGGGAATCCACTTGGGCAAAACTCAACCTTTCGAACACCGATTTCATCCGCACGACCGAAGAGCGGCACATCGTGACCGTGAAAGATTTTTGGGAACGTGCCGCCGCTGCCGGAGATATTTATAAGGACAGGTATGAAGGGCTTTATTGCAATAAAGCCCTTCATACCTGTCCTTATAAAATATCTCCGGCAGCGGCGGCACGCTCCCAAAAATCTTTCACGGTCACGATGTGCCGCTCTTCGGTCGTGCGGACGAAATCGGTGTTCGAAAGGTTAATTTTTGCTCCAAGTGGATTTCCATGCTTCAGCGAGCCTGTCAGTGTATGACTTAAAATCCTCCCTGGTCTTTTTTGCAGCCTTACCTATTTTTTGGGAATTTTCATCCTGCCCGTCAAGAAAAAAATGTTCTCGCCGAGCTGCGTTCGTCATCGCGCAAAAACATTTGCAACGATATTCGTGTAAGCGTTGCCGATGTGCGGCTTGTCGTTCACGTAATAGATGGGAGTTGTGATGTAGAATTTTGGGTCCATGGGCATACGAATGTACGAATCGATGCGAATATGCGAATGGGATTCTCTTGTCCGCATATTCGTACAAATTAGTAAATTCGTATGTCTTTTAGACTAGCATTTTCAGGGGTTTTTTGGGTACTTGACAGAAACAGAATTCTAATATATATCATAACAACCAAAGGTAAAAGATCCTCTCTTGAATTTTGTCTGGCTCGTCCACACGCAGGAAAAAGAGGAAGGCCTTTTCTCGGTCGCCATGGAAGTCACAACCCGACAATGCCAGTATCTTTTCCATTGGAACCCTCGCGCGGCAAGAAAACGTTTTCTCGTCAATTTAATTCCCCCCAAATCGCGGGATCTATCATGCCGTCAGCTTTGAAAAACATCACGCCGCGGAGCTTTAGCTTTTCGCCAGATTGATCTTGTCAAGCGCCGACTGGGCGTCACTGAAATCAATGAAGAAGGTGCTTGTGCCGTTCGCGGCATAGGCAGGATTGGCACCGAAGAAAGTACTCGCGGCAGTGGGCGTCGAAAGCGCGAGTGGCAGCGTCGAGGAAACGCCCCATGTGAGCGCGGGCGTTACCGACACGACCGTCGTGGAGTTGAAGACCGGCTCAATTCGCCGGCATTGTTCCGCACCGGCGCCTCGCCGATCTCGTCCGCGCGATCCATCGCCTGCGTGAAAGTAAACTTCCGCACCTGCGCATAGGTCGTCACGCCGTCGTTCCACGTCACCTGATACTCGTAGCCGTAGGTCGGGATGCCAAGCATGATCTTGCTCGGCTTGATATATTGGAGCGCCTGCTGCAGCACGATGTTCACCCACGCCGGATCCGCAACCGGCGCATAGAGCGTGCTCGACCCCTTCGCCTCGTCGAGATTCTGGTCAACCAGCCCCTGGTCGTACGCCATCACGCGCACCTCGTCGCAATATTGGTTGAGCACGACGTAATTGTTCGCGCGCTGGTCGGGAGTGACTACGGTGCCGTCCGACGGCGGCGTGCGGGATTCGACCGTGCAGGTCAAGGTTTTGTTCATGGCGTGCAACCGCTGCGCAAGCCCCTGGATGAACAGCGAAAAATACGGCCGGATCGCCGCCGGTTTGTCCTCGTAATCAATGTCAATGCCGTCGAAGTTCTCCGACTTTGCGAGCGCAGCA
The DNA here is from genome assembly GCA_963745135.1 of uncultured bacterium. GTDB lineage: Bacteria > Patescibacteriota > Minisyncoccia > UBA6257 > 2-01-FULL-56-20 > REEB161. The sequence continues at coordinate 4,009 of CAVUWW010000031.1, forward strand.
ATCATGTCCTCGTGCGCCTGGCGCTTCTTCGTGTTCTGCATCAGGGTGAGCATCGAGCTGCCGTCGAACCACGCCACCGTCGGGATAATCTTCACGCCGAGTTCCCGCGCCGAGGAGAACCACGCGTCCCAGCTGCCGTTGCCGATGTTCAAATCGTCAACCAGCCCGCCGTCGAGCTAATCTCATACGAGAACGGGCTTACCTCCTGCAGCTTATCAAGATTGATTGAAATATCCGAAGCGCCGTTCTGCGCCTGCCAAAAAGGCAGCCAGACGCCGTAATAAAACTTCGGCTTGGCGGCGGCGGAAGAAACCAAAGGCAGCGCGGCCGCTAAAATCATTAAAAGAGCAAAAAATGGGCGTTTCATGCCTCTATATTAAGTTAAACGAGCGCAGATGGAAAATGGTTTCCCGGCGCGGAAAATTGCCCTATCTCAAGAGGCCGCCTTTAAGCTCATTGTAATTCTGCGGGAGATGTTTAACGCGCCGGAGATCGGCTCTCAAAAATTCGTCGGCTCTGCGATTATCTTGCAGATAAGGCAATTGCCACGGCAAAGGCGGCCGCTCGGCAGATCCGGCTCTTCATGAATTATCAAGTTTTCTTGCGCGAACGGGGCGGCAACTTCTTTTCAACCGCCCCGCATTTTTCATTTTCTACTGAATCTCATATTGCATCGTCACGCTCACGTCCACTTCTTGCGACCCCGGCTGGATCGTCGGAGCTGGCGCCGCAACGGCCGTCCCGCCTCCCGCACTCGCACTCATTGCCTGCATGACCGGATACGGATAATTGCCGCCTTCCTGGATCCCAAGCAAGCGGCCAATCTTGAATCCTCCCGCCTGCGCTTCCGCAACCGCTTCAGCTTTGGCTTTCGTAATCGCATCGGCCATCGCCGCATTCTGCACCGCCGTCGGATCATCGAGCGTGAACGAGAGCGAGCCGACCTGGTTCGCGCCGTTCGTCACGACGCCGCTCATGATGTCGCCGATCTTGCTGAAGTCGCGGATTTTTACGTCCACCGACTGCGTGATCGTGTAGCCGACGATCGAAGACGGCGGGCACGGTTTCACCGGCGTCGGCACGATGATCGCCGACCCGCTGGCCCCGCTTCCCGCTGTGGCGCCCGCAGACATCGGTGTCGCGCCGTTGTAAATGATCGGCGTCGGCTGGCAGTTGTACGTCTGGTACCGCGGCTCGATGTCATACGACTGCGTCTTGATGTCCTTGTCGGCAACGCCATCGGCCTTCACGAAAGCGATAACCTTGTTCGTCGCCGTCGTGTTTGTTGACTGGAGCGTCGCGAGATCCGTCCCGCCCTGCGTCACGACCTGGAAGCTGAACTCCGCCACATCCGGGATTCCCGTCGCCTTGCCATCGCCCGTCACCGAAAAGCTGCGGAACGACGACGGCTGGATGGACTCGCCGTAGGAATTCACGCCCTGCACCGCCGCGTAGCCCACGAGCAAGACCGCGATCACAATTGCGCCCCCGAGCACGTTCTTTACATTCTCATTCATGGCATTGAAATCTCCGTCAATGATTTTTCGACTTTTACCCCTTTATTATAGCAAATGCGGCAAAAAGAACACGAATTTCATTTCATTAAATTTTAATGAAGCAATTCGGCGGCGGCAAGTTGATTTCAAGTCCCTTTTAGCGGATATTTAATATGCGGATATTCAACCCTTACTTTCTAATTCGCGCGAATTAGAAAGTAAGGCCAAGCCGATATGCTATCCTTTTGTTAATGCAAATACCCAAGAAACGGCGTTCGAAATTGCTGTCTGACGACGAGCCGATCTATCTGACTGCGCAAGGGATCGCCCGGATGCAGGCGCGGCTCATGCGGCTTAAGCGCGAATTGCCGGGCGCAATTGCCGAGGCGGCGCGGACGGCGGCCTATGGGGATAGGTCCGATAATGCTGAATATAAGGAGGCGAAGGGCATCCAGCGCCGGACGCAACGGCAGATTTGGACGCTCGAGGACCAAATGAAGCGCATAGTCGAGATAAAGCCGAATCCGAAGGCCGCAGGAACGGTCCAGCTCGGGTCAACCGTCATACTTGAATTGGAAAACGGGACGCGGAAAAAATTTCGGATTCTCGGGACACTCGAAACCGATCCCGAAAAAGGAATTATCTCCCATAAATCCCCGCTCGGCGCGGCGCTGATGGAACGCAAAGTTGGCGAAATAATTTCCGTCCAGACAGCCCGCAGCCGACAGGAATATAAGATTGTTGAGATAAATTGAGAAGATTCCCTTCGTGGCGAAGGGAATCTTCAAATCAGTCCTCTTTTGATTTTCTCCCGGATTTTTTCGATGTACGTGTTGAAGAAATATAAATTGTGGAACGTAAGCAGCGCGCCGCCGGTTATTTCCCGCGCGCGGATGAGATGCGCAATATAATTGCGCTTATAGGTTTGGCAGACGAGGCAATCGCACGAACGGTCAATTGGATTTTTATCTTTGAGCAGCGCGGCTTTATTGAAATCAACGCGACCCTTGCCGGTGAACGCAATCCCCCGCCGCGCGTAATGCGTCGGCACAGTGCAATCGAATGTGTCCACTCCCTGTTTCACGATCAATTCGATGTCTTCGATGTGCCCGATGCCAAGCAGATGCCGCGGCTTTTTTTCGCAAAGCAGCGGCAGCGTCCACTCCAGAATTTTTTGCGTCCCCGTTTTTATTTCGCCCAAATCGCCTCCAATGCCGAATCCGTCAAAACCCAACTGGTTGATGAAACGCGAACTCTTCTCGCGCAAGTCATGAAACTTTGAACCTTGAACAATTCCGTACATTGCCTGTTTTGATTTTTTAACTTTCAAGCATTCCTTCGCCCACGCATGCGTGCGGTCAAGCGCTCCTATGACGTATTCTCGCGTGGCGCCGGGCGGCGTGCATTCATCAAAGGCGAAAATAATGTCCGCACCGATTTTTTCCTGGATCGCGACCGATTCGCGCGGCCCGAGGAAAAGTTCGCGGCCGTCAAGCGGCGACTTGAAGCGGACGCCGTCGCGCGAGATCTTCAAAAATTTCGGCTGGTTCCCCTTTTCAATCGCACGTTCCGTTTTCCCCGGGAAATATTTCACGACTTTCCCCACGCCGAGGTCGCGGCCGAATCCCAAACTGAAGACCTGGAATCCGCCCGAGTCGGTCATCGTCGGTTTCGGCCATCGCATGAAATTATTCAGGCCGCCGGCGTTTTTCAAGACATTTTCGCCGGGCGCAATATGCAAATGGTACGTATTTGAAATCAAAATTTGCGTTTTCGTATTCAAAACCTCGTCGCTGCGCAAACTTTTTATCGTCGCGTTCGTCGCGACCGGCACCAAGGCCGGAGTCGTAACTTCGCCGTGCGGCGTCTTCAGCATCCCAAGCCGCGCACGGGAACGTTTGGATTTCTTGAGAATGGAAAATTCTATCATGGTTCACAGTTTACCATGCTTTCCGTCATCCCGAGCCTGCCGCCGCCTTCGGGCGAGCCTCGCTTTAGCGGGAGGGATCATTTCTTTAGAAAAGATTCTTCGCTGTCGCTCAGAATGACGGAAAAAGGACAAAATAATGCCATCTTTTGACAAATTTGGGAAAAGGTCGCGCTTTTTGGAAGTTATCCACTTTTCTCGATGATTTTTATTTCGCGCGGAATGGTAAAATGAATGAGTCGAAAAAATAACTTTATTTTTTGCCGCGGCACTAAAAAAATTCGCTGGGCAACGGAACGATGCTCCGGCATCGGGGAAGACAACCACAACAGCCGAAGGTTTTAGCGCGGTGACAAAAAATTTCTTCTTTAACCATGATTTTTTCCAAAAATCATTTCGTTCAGGTGCGGAAAAGGGACGGGCGCATCGTGCCATTCGACGAGAATCGCATCGTGAACGCGATCACAAAGGCGATGAACGTGACGGGCGAGGGTTCGCGCGACGACGCGGTCAAGGTGGCGGAGCAGGCGGTGCTCGAATTGAACAGAAAATTCCCCGCGGAGCATATTCCGAACATCGAACAGATCCAGGACTCCGTCGAGAGCGCCCTCATCGTGATGGATTACGCAAAAACGGCGAAGGCGTACATCCTCTACCGCAGCGACCGCGCGCAGATCCGCGAACGCAAGCGCGAAATCCCGCCGCACGTGAAAAAACTGGCGGAGGAGAGCAAAAAATATTTCCGCAATCCCCTTGCCGAGTTTGTCTATTACCGCACGTACTCGAATTGGATCGAGGAGGAAGGCCGCCGCGAGACGTGGATCGAAACGGTGGACCGCTACGTGAATTTCATGAAAGAGAACCTCGGCGGCAAGCTCACCGATGCCGAATACGCGGAGGTGCGCGAGGCGATTTTGAAGCAGGAAACGATGCCTTCGATGCGCTTGCTCCAGTTCGCGGGCAAAGCGGCGCGCGCGACGAACGTGGCGGCGTACAACTGTTCGTTCATCGCGCTCCAAAAGTTGGAGGACTTTGCGGAAATCATGTACATCTCGATGTGCGGCACCGGCTGCGGATTTTCCGTGGAGCGGCAGAACGTGGAAAAATTTCCGCAAATCAAAAAGCAGGCCGGAAAAAAATTGCCGGCGCACGTGATCGCGGACAGCAAGGAAGGATGGTGCGATGCCCTGACGCTCGGGTTGAAAACATGGTTCGACGGCAAGGACATCGAATTTGATTTTTCGCAATTGCGTCCTGCGGGCGCGCGCTTGCGGACGATGGGCGGCAAAAGCTCCGGACCGGAGCCGCTGCGCCGATGCCTGTCCTTCACGCGCGCAAAAGTTTTGTCGAAGCAGGGCCGCCGGCTTTCGGACGTGGACGCGCACGATATCGCTTGCAAAGTCGGCGAATGCGTCGTCGCGGGCGGCGTCCGCCGGTCAGCGATGATCTCGCTCTCGGACCTGGATTCCCCCGAGATGCGCACCGCGAAAATGGGCCAGTTCTATTTCACCGAGCCCCAGCGCTCGATGGCGAACAATTCCGCGGTCTATCTCGAAAAGCCGGGTGCGGAGACGTTCCTCGAAGAGTGGCTTTCGCTCGTCAAAAGCAAGAGCGGCGAGCGCGGCCTCTTCAACCGCGGCGGCCTGGCGAAGCAGATCCCCGCACGGCGTTTGAGGGCGCTGAAAGGCGATGTTTCCAAGATCGGCAGCAACCCGTGCGGCGAGATTCTGCTGCAGCCGAAGCAGTTCTGCAACCTTTCGGAAATCGTCGCCCGCGCGGAGGACACCGAGGAGACATTGATGAAGAAGATGCGCGTCGCGACAATCCTCGGCACGTACCAATCCACGCTCACGAACTTCCCCTACCTCTCAAAGGATTGGAAACAGCACTGCGAGGCGGAGCGCCTGCTCGGCGTCTCGATCACTGGCCAGTGGGACTGCCCCGTCGTGCGGAACGAATACGTGCTCCGCAAGCTGCGCGACTATTCGCTCGAAGTGAACAGGGAATACGCGGCGCGCCTCGGCATCAATCCTTCGACCGCGGTCACCTGCGTGAAGCCGTCCGGCACCGTCTCGCAGACCGTGGACGCAGCCTCGGGCCTCCATCCGCGCCACGCGCAGTTCTACATCCGCCGCGTGCGCATCAGCGCGACCGACGCGCTCTTTCAAATGCTAAAAGACCAGAAAGTCCCCTACTTCCCCGAAGTCGGCCAGTCGGTCTCGGCCGCGAACACGTATGTGATTGAATTTCCCGTGAAGGCCCCGGACGGCGCCGTCAAAAAAGACGACCTCACCGCGATCGAGCAGCTCGGATATTGGAAAAAAGTGAAGGGCAATTACACCGAGCACAACCCGTCGGTCACGATTTCCGTCGGCGAGAACGAATGGATTGGCGTCGCGAACTGGCTCTACGAAAATTGGGAGATGTTGGGCGGGCTTTCCTTCCTGCCGCGCGAGGACCACGCATACCTCTTGGCGCCGTACGAGGAGATTTCGCAGGAGCGCTACGGGCAGATGATGGCAAAAATGCCCGCGATTGATTTCTCGCAGATCCTGCTTTACGAGCACGAGGACTCGACCGACGTGAAAAAGGAGCTCGCGTGCGTCGGCGGCGTGTGCGAGATAGACGACGCGCCGGTGACGGAAGCGGAGCAGAAGCAAAACGCTTAACGCTTTGCTCACGGATAAGCATGGGATTGGCAAAACGGATCAACACGGATCATTCGTGAGGATCCGTTTTTAGATCCGTGTCCATCCGTGATTCCTATGCCACCAAATCAATGTTCTTCACGGTCGCGGCATGCGCCTGGATGAAATTCTTGCGCGGCTCCACGGCGTCGCCCATCAGGGTGTCGAAGAGCTTGTCCGCCTTCAGGGCGTCATCCACCGTCACTTGCAGCATCAGCCGGTTCTCCGGATCCATCGTCGTCTCCCACAGCTGCTTGTCGCTCATCTCGCCGAGACCCTTGTAGCGCTGCACGTCGGGCATGCGCTGCTTGCCGACAATTTCCTCTCCGACCGATGGCTCATCCCCTTCTGTAATTTCTTCAACCACCGTATCTTTCTTTTTTCCGCCCACTTTCGCCGCCGGTTTCATTTTTTGAAATTCCGCAATCGCCTTGTCTTTTTCCTCGTCCGAATACGCATATCGTATCGTCTTGCCTAACTGGACCTTATAAAGCGGCGGTTGGGCGATGTAAATATAGCCACCCTCGACGACCGCCTTGAAATAGCGGTAAAAGAGCGTCAAAAGCAAAGTCCGGATGTGCGCGCCGTCCACGTCGGCATCGGTCATGATGACGATCTTGTGGTAGCGCAATTTTTCCATATTGAACTCCTCGCCGATCGCCGTGCCGATTGCGACGACGAGTGCCCGCACCTCCGCGTTCGCGAGCATCTTGTCGAGATGGGCGCGTTCCACGTTCAAAATTTTTCCGCGCAAAGGCAAAATCGCCTGCGTCTGGCGGTCGCGCCCCTGCTTCGCCGTGCCGCCGGCGGAATCGCCCTCGACTATAAAAAGCTCCGAGTCGGCCGCGTTCTTTGAAATGCAATCGGCAAGCTTGCCCGGCAGGGTCAGGCCTTCAAACGCGCCCTTGCGCAAGACCGTCTCGCGCGCCGCCCGCGCCGCGAGCCGCGCCTTCGCCGAGAGGATGACTTTGCTTATGATCTGTTTCGCCTCCTGTGGATGCTTTTCGAGAAAATCCTTCAGCGCTTCGCCGACGACCGCTTCCGTCGAAGTGCGCGCCTCGGGATTGCCAAGCTTCGCCTTTGTCTGGCCCTCGAACTGCGGTTCATGCAATTTGACGGACAAGACGACGATCAGCCCTTCGCGCACGTCGTCGGCGGTCAGGTTCTCCTCTTTCTCCTTTAAGTATCCTTCGCCGCGCGCGTAGTTGTTGAGCGAGCGCGTGAGCGCCGACCGGAAGCCGGTCAAGTGCATGCCCCCTTCGGGCGTATAGATGTTGTTCGCAAAGCTCATTTCCTGGATCTTCGTGTCGTCAACGTACAAAAACGCGCACTCGATGTCCATTTTTTCATGTTCTTTTTCGAAATAAAAAATATCCTCGTGGATGCGGTTCTTCCCGCGCGACAGGTATTTCACGAACGACAGCAGTCCGCCCTCGAAGCCGAACCCGTAAAACATCGGCACCTTCGGCCGCCGGTCCAAAAAATTTATGCGGATGTTTTTCGAAAGGTACGCCCGCTGGCGCAGGAAATCCTCGATCGTTTTGTCGTCGAATTCAATCTCGGAAAAAATCTGCGGGTCGGGCGAGAAGGTCACCTTCGTGCCGTGCCTTTTCGACGCGCCAATCCGCTTCACTTTGTATTTCGGCTTGCCGCGCTCGTATTCCTGGACGTAAATCCCGCCGTCGCGTTCGACTTCCACCTTCAGCCATTCCGAAAGCGCGTTCACGACGGAAACACCCACGCCGTGCAGGCCGCCGGAAACCTTGTACGATTCGCCGCCGAATTTGCCGCCCGCATGGAGCGTGGTCATCACGGTATCGAGCGCGGATTTTTTCGTCTGCTTGTGGATGTCAACCGGAATGCCGCGGCCGTCGTCCGTGACGCTCACTTTGTTATCCGCCAAAAGCTCGACTGTGACGTTCTTCGCGAACCCTGCCATAGCCTCGTCCGTCGAATTATGCATTATGATCGGCGCATTCCCCCCGACGAAATTTTCCCCGTTTGGAACGGAGAGGTCATAGACCCACGGGCAGTCGTATTTTATTTTTTCAATCTTCACCACTTTCAGAACTCCTAAATCGGAGCAGACAAACGAGGCAGCATCGGGATATAATGTCACCCGCTCTTGCTCCAGCAGCGCAGCCGCTTTCTCGCGCGTCACGCCGCCGCAGGCGTTCAAGCTGAACGAATACGGCCGCTTCCACGAAATGCTCGAAAAAATTTCGCGCGCGGGAATCCGCGACGAATACGACGAGTTCGAATTCCAATAGAAATCCGCGCGATGCGAAACGGTTTCACGGGAAATTGTTGCGTTTCTGATCCTGCCGCGGTAATTGACGCTTACGCTCCTGCCGGGATCCTGCCGCGCCACTCCTATTGAAAAAGTTTTATTGAGGGAAAAAAGCAGGTAAGCAAATCCGTCAATGAATTCCTTGCTCGCCGATACGGCTTGGAACTTCCTCCTTTCGTCCGCGCCCGGCAAAGTGCCTGCGAAAAGATGTTGCCCGAAATCTTTTGCCGGACAGCCGTCCCCCGCCATATACGCAACCAGATAACGCTCTCTCAACTCACGCGGAACGTTGAACACGATTGACGGCACTTTTTTCCCATGGCTGTTTCCGCCCGTGCCGAATATCTTTGAGAAAAGCATCCTGACGAGCAATGAATCAATGGCGATGGTGGATGCCGTCTCGTGCGCATAGTGCGCCTCTGTTTCATAGCCGAAAACGGCCCGAATCAACGCCCGAGCGTAAGCAATCAGCTCTTTTTCATGGCTGCCGAAGCTGAAAACGACCCGATTCGTTTTTTCGCTTTCCACAATCGTCCCTTCCGCGGCGAACAGGCCCAACAATTCCATCAAATTGCGGTCTACGGGAATTGCCGGCGCGATGGCAAAGCGATCGTTGCGCTTGTTGCCCAGTTTGCAGAGCGCAAATCTTGCCCGCAGCTCTTTCGGCAGGGAACGGACGGCGTTGAACGGGACATAATCGAACCGCTTGAAGTCGTAAAAAATATTTGACCACGACCGCTTGCTTTCCTTGTTTTCCAAATCATGGATACGGCAATATTCTTTTACGAACGGCTTCAGGTCGTCGCCTAAAAATTCTTTGACCCCGTGCAAGCAAATTGATTTCGTTTCTTCTTCGGGCAATGCCATCAGCTCCTCAAAAAGATTGATTTCCGCAACGTATTGTTCCGGTTCGGCAAATCGGTTTGGCACAACCACATAGCTGCCCTCCTTCAATTCGCTTCCCTTGACCGGCACGACCGCCCCTTCCTTCAGCGTGAAGAGCGAATGGTATGGCGTAATCTGCGCCTTCCGGTTGTTCTGGAGCGTGATCTCGAAAATGTCGCTGTTCACCCTGTGGCGGATCAGGCTCGAAACCGGGACCCAAGACAGCTTCAACGTTTCAGGATTGAAGCTCAATGTTTTTACGTCGAAACCCGACCGCAAAATTTCGGCGTGCCTTAAACCGTCCGCCGGCAGTTCGTCCGCGCCGGCGAACGCAAACGACTCGTCAACCAGTCTGCCGATTTTTTCTAGGCAGACCTTCCCGTCTTTTTGAATCAGAACCGGCGTATCATAAGTCAATGAATTATCCACAACTTCCCAAATCAAATGGTGCAAGCCGGAAGTGCCGGTCGAGCCGATGTACATGCCCGGCCGTTTTCGCACCGGTTCTAACCCTTCAAGTACGTAAATGTCCTTCGCGGCATAAGAAGCGCTGCCTTTGTTTGTATCTTTTTTCTCCTCTTTTTTGGACGGTTTTTCAGGCATAAAAATCATATCATCCCAGATTGTGGCCCGGGATCCAGAAAGGGAAAATCCTGCCGAATATGCATTAAGTATAGCACAGTTTAGGATGGATTTCCAATGTAAAACCGGGGTTGCGGGGCGTATAACGACTGGTTGACAAACCAAGCAAAAAAGAGTAATTTCTTAATTAGAAAGAAAGGAGGATTCCATGTCAAAAACGTGGTGCCCAAAATGCGATGATGAAAAAATAAGTAGGAAGTTCTGTTTCCAGTGCGGCACTGTCTTGGACGCTCTCCGGAATGGCCGCGCTGCAATTGGTGCAGCGAGGAAATCCGCAGATACGATTCCTATTGCAGGGGCTGCGGCCGGCCGCGCGTGGAAGCGCTGAATACCTTCCCGCCGCCGATCCCGCCAGCGCCGTCGAAGCCGCCGCTCTTGGCCTTGCGCCAGTTTTTCCGCGATCTTCGGGAATATCTACGCCCGTAGGCAGAAGCGAAACCCAGCTCCACGCCCGTGGAGCTTTTTATTCGTGCCCTCGGGAAGAAGCGGACATCACGGCAGGGCGCGCCGTTTGGTCGCTCACGGAAGCGCGCCGCCGCGATTTGAGAACCCCCGGTTCTCAATGCTCTCCGACACGGGGAACCGAACGCGGTTCCCCGCCCCCCTCCGCGGTCCGATTCTTCCCGAGGGCACGAAAACGGCCGCCCTTCGACGGTCGCTTCGTTTTTGTGCCCTCGGGAAGAATCGGACTTCCATCGGCTCGTTAGGAGTGAGCCGTTCTATCCATTGAACTACGAGGGCTTTTGTCAACGCTTCTATTTATCTACACTATAGGGTAAAATAATTTTGGTCGCAATCGCCGATTTTGCCCGAACGTGTCGCGAGGTCGCAAAGCTTGTCCCGGCGCAGGCCGGGATCGAGCGTCCCCGCGAAGGCGGGAAACCACGCTTTTGCCATTGATATCTGATAAACTAATTATATTATGGGCAAATACGAAATTCCCCAAAGACAGGTTCCGGAACCGGAGCAGGTCCCG
>CAVUWW010000032.1:0-10133 GCA_963745135.1 uncultured bacterium
GGTCTCGTTAAAAAAACGCGTCGCGCGGCCGATGGGTTTCGCCAATTTCGATCCGCCGTATCCGCGCGGGCAGATTTCCCGGGCACATCGGCTCATGTTCCGTGAAGGCGAGTACCACAACTATTTCGTTTGGCCGTGGGTGGCGCTGCAGAACACTTACGTGAAGATAAAAATTGCGCTTGAGCATCCGGATGCCGCCGTGCGTGCGCAATATAAAAATGAAGCCGTTGCCGATTTCGTGAAAATGTCAAAAATCTTCAAAGCGAGCGGCGGTGCGCATGAAGTCCTCGATCCGCAGGAGCCGAAACCCCCGAAGACGAAATATTACAAAGTGCCGCAACATTTCATGGGCAGCTTGGCAGGGTACATCGGCATCTACCGCAAGCTGAAGAAATTGGGGTGGATATAGAGATAGATCCCGGCTCGTCGGCCGGGATGACAACTACTTTCTAATTCGCGCGAATTAGAAAGTATGCATCAATAACCCTGAAACCCTGATTCCGGCTGGGATGCCGGGATAAAAATTCCTTATTTGCTAATTCAATTGAATTAGCAAATAAGGGGATTCTTCGGCTGATGCCTCAGAATGACGCCAACGGCACCGAGGAAGATTATTCTTGCTATAATATCTTCATGCCCGGCATTTTCCATCATCATCGCGGCGGGTTCTGGACTCCGGCCCGGAAGCGGTCGCTTTACTTGGGGATTTTGCTTTTGGCAATCGCCATTATTGTCCAGGTGAATCTCGGCCATTATTCTTCGCGGCGCGACGCGACGGCGACTCCGGCGAGCGACCTCTTTCTCGACAACCTGCCGGTCGTCAATTTGGATTTCCTGATCGTGGGCGGCGGCATCGCGATGTGGGTCATCGCTTGGGTGCTGCTCATCCTGCGGCCGAAATATTTCCTCTTTGGCATCAAGGCGATCGCGCTCTTTGCCATCTGCCGGGCGTTCTTCACGTCACTCACGCACATCGGCGCGTATCCGATCGGCGCCCTGCCCGGGCCGCACAACCTCGGCTTCAGCTTTTACAGCATGGTCACTTTCCAGGGTAATTATTTTTTCTCCGGGCACGTCGGCTTCCCGTTCCTCATGATGCTTGTCTTTTGGGACAATAAATTCTGGCGGTGGTTTTTCCTCGCGCTCGCCGTCGTCTTCGGCGCGACCGTGCTCCTCGCGCACGTGCATTATTCGATTGACGTCTTCGCCGCGCCGTTTATCGTGTACGGGGTGTACGTGATTGCGCAGAGAATATTTTCCGAGGATTATGAATTGATTGCGACCTGATTCCGTCATTCTGAGGCCGCAGCCGAAGAACCCCCGAAACTTTTTGGAGGGATCCTTCGCCTGATGGCTCAGGATGACAGAAGGATGATTTGACTGTTGAAAAACCACTTTGCTATAATAAATCCCATGGAACACAAACATATTTCAGACGGTTCGGTGGGCGAGGAGGTCGTGGTGGTGAATCAACAGGTCGAGAAAAAGGACCGGTTCTTGCCGATCAGCATCATTGTTGCGGCGCTTGTGATCGGCGGCTCGATCCTCTTTTCGAGTTTATATAAAGGAGGGGCGGCGGTCCCGGCGGCTCAAAATGGCGGTACGGGCGGGGCGGCGCAAGGCGCGGCGGCGGCGCCGGCGGTCACGGCGGCAAACGTCATGAAGCTTGGCTCGCGCGACACGATTCTTGGCAGCGCGAACGCGCCGGTCACGATCGTGGAATACGCCGATTACCAGTGCCCGTTCTGCACGCAGTTCTTTTCGCAGACGGAGCCGCAAATCATCCAGAATTACGTGAACGCCGGGAAAGTGAAGATGGTTTTCAGGGACTTCCCGTTTTTGGGAGCCGAATCAACGGCGGCCGCGAACGCCGCGCAGTGCGCCGAGGACCAGGGCAAGCTATGGGCCTACCATGACGCGCTGTACTCGGCGAAGATCGGCGACGAGCAGAAGGGCGGCGGCGAGAACGACGGATTTTACACTTCTGCGCTTTTCTTGAAACTGGGGCAGCAAGTCGGCTTGAACATGACGACCTTCACGAGCTGCGTCAATAACAGCCAGGATGCGAATATCGTCGCGCAGGAAAAGTCCGATGCCACCGCTGCGGGAGTGAACTCGACGCCGACGTTCTTCATCGATGGGACGCAGATCCTGGGCGCCCAGCCATATGCGCAATTCCAGAGCGTGATAGATGCGGCGTTGAAGAGCTAGGGAGTTAGAGGGTTTAGGGGATAGGGTATAGTGAAAGAATTTCTTCACCCTTCACCCTACACCCTACACCCTATGAAATTCTACCTTCCCATCATCCTCGGTGCATGGATTCTCATTTCGCCGTGGCTATTAGGGTTCTCTGATGTTTCGCTCGCAAAATGGAGCAATGTGCTGTGCGGGCTGGCGCTGATTGTGGCCGGTACATGGAAGGTATCGGAAAGGTTGGTGAAGTGAGAAGGGTATAGGGTTTAGGGGATAGGGTATAGTGAACCCTATACCCCATACCCGATACCCCATACCCTAATGATAAAAATCTACTCAACCCCATCCTGCGTCTACTGCCGGATGGCAAAGGAATATTTTGTGAAGAACGGCGTGAAATACGAGGAGTTCAACGTTGCTGCGGATTTGAAGGCGCGCGAAGAGATGTTCAATAAGTCGCGCCAGATGGGCGTGCCCGTGATTGACGTGGATGGGAAGATCATCGTCGGGTTCGACCAGGAAGCGTTGGAGGAGGCGTTGAAGTTGGGGAAATAGAGGCTAGAGCCTGGAGCCTGGATTATGAGAATCCATTCTAACCTCCAATCTCTAACCTCCGATCTCATCTTAAAATGTACGACCTCATCATCGGAGGAGATCCCGGCGGAATTGCCGCTGGCGTGTATGCTGTCGCTTCGGCATAAATCGAAATGCCGAAGCTCCCTGAAAACCGCGGGAAACTCCTGTCCATGTTATCCTTCGCCGAGTTTCGGCGAAGGTGGCCGACCCCCTTCCCAGCGTAAACACTATCTAGTATTCTGATTTTATGTACGATTTAATCATTGTTGGTGGTGGACCTGGTGGCGTGGCAGCGGGTGTTTACGCCGCGCGTAAGAAGATGAAAACTCTTCTCATCACCGGCACCTTCGGCGGGCAGTCGGTGGTTTCGGCTGACGTGCAGAACTGGATCGGCACGAAATCAATTTCCGGTTTTGACTTGGCGAAATCGCTGGAAGAGCACCTGCGCGCGCAGTCCGGTATCGAGATTATCGAGAACGATCTCGTGGCGGCGGTTCAAAAAAAAGATTCGGGATTTTCGGTGGCGACGGATAAGGGCAAAACTTTTGAAACGAAATATATCCTTTTAACCTCCGGTAGCCGGCGTAAAAAGCTCGGCATCCCGGGCGAGAAGGAATTCGAAGGCAAGGGCGTCGTCTATTGCTCCATCTGCGATGCGCCGCTTTTCGGCGGGAAGACGGTCGCGGTCGTCGGTGGCGGCAATTCGGCGCTTGAATCAATCCTTGATTTGATCCCGTACGCCTCGAAAATTTATCTGCTCGTGCGCTCGAATGTTTTGAAGGGTGATCCGGTGACGCAAGACAAGGTCAAAATGCATCCGAATGTCGAAATCATTTTTAACGCCGTGCCGCAGGAAATTGTCGGGAAGGAATTCGTGACGGGAATCAAGTATTTAGAAGGTTCCCTTCGCCGCGAAGGGAACCTTCAAGAACTGCCCGTAGACGGCGTGTTCGTCGAGATCGGCCTCGTGCCGAATTCCGATTTTGTGAAGGATCTCGTGAAGCTCGATGCCTACGGCCGCGTGATGATCGACTACAAGACGCAAGAAACCTCCTGCCCGGGCATTTGGGCCGCCGGTGACGTGACGGATGCGCTCTATAAGCAAAACAACATTTCGGTAGGGGATAGCGTGAAAGCGGTATTGAATATCTATGATCGGGTGAAGATGTATTAGAAGACTCCCTTCGCGGCGAAGGGAGTCTTCGATTCATTTCTGACAAAAAAAGGGCGTTGCGGCTGGGCCGGCGAACGCTCTTGTCTGCCTATCAGCAAGCATCCGGTTTGAAATGTAGTGAGCTGAGGTAGATGACTTTGACAGCATCGATAGGTGACAGTATTTCAATGCTCTCAATGTCGTCAGCAGGAATCCGGACTTTATTCATAGCACCGGCAAATAAAGGCATATGGACAGTAATTCCGTCTTCGGTAAGTTCCGCAAATACGGCATATACTTTCTTTGATGTCGCTCCCTTTTTTGCCGTAATCTGCAACATCGTTTCCTCCGGTTTCCAATTCTTGGCTGCTTTCGCAAGATCTTCTCGTGACATATCGTTAACCCTCTGGGAGCAACCTTATATTATAGATCTAAAATTGTCAATCTTGACGCTCTCGGATTTATGAATATACTTCCTATTGGCACTCATGAGTCGAAAGTGCTAAAAGTCATGAAGTGTTGAAGGTCAGCGATTAGCCGGAAAGCGATTAGGGAGAAAGTGATTTTCCTAATCGCTAATCGCTTTTCCTCAAAACCTATGAACTTTAAACCTCTATCCAACCATCTCTTCATCGAGCCGCTTGAAGAGGAGAAGACCACGAAGAGCGGCATCGTTTTGCCTGACACTGCGGAAAAGGAGAAGCCCGTGAAGGGCAAGGTTTTGGCGGTCGGACCGGGCAAAATTTTGGACAACGGCACGACGCAGCCGATGTCGGTCAAGGTCGGCGACACGGTCCTCTTCAAAAAATACGGTCCTGACGAGATCGAAATAGATGGAGTCAAGTATTTAGTCGGAGATGAGGATGATATTTTAGCGATCATTGAATGATTGCAGCATAATGCGAATCCGCGAATGGGGTGCGAATGCCGCGAATAAGAAATCCCATTTGCACCATCCGCACCGCATCCATTCGCATCATTCGCATACATTCGCAAATTCGCATTGTATTACTACCATGGCAAAACAAATCAAATTCAACGAAGACGCGCGGGCGGCGATCAAGCGCGGCATTGATAAATTGGCGGAGGCGGTCCGGATGACGCTCGGTCCCCGCGGCCGCGCGGTCGTGATTGAAAAAGGCTACGGCGCGCCGCAGGTGACGTTTGACGGCGTGACGGTGGCAAAGGAAATCGAGCTTGAGGACAAGTGGGAGAACGTCGGCGCGGAATTCATCAAGCAGGCGGCCGACAAGACGAATGACGGCGTGGGTGACGGCACGACGACGGCGACGGTCTTGGCGCACGCGATGATTGACGAAGGCGAGAAGGTGATCCGCGAAAAGGGATTCAACGTCATCCAGCTTGCGGAGGAGTTGCGGAAGGCGAGCAAGTCGGTCGTGAAAGCGCTCGAAGCCCAGCGCGAGCTCATCAACGACAACAAGAAGGTGATGGAAGTGGCGACGCTTTCGTCGAAGGATTCCGAAATTGGGACGCTCATCGCGGATGTCATGCAAAAAATCGGCAAGGAAGGGGTCGTCACGGTCGAGGATTCGAACACGGTCGGCAACACTTACGAGATCGTGGAAGGCATGCAGTTCGACCGCGGCTACACGTCGCAATACATGGTGACGAACCAGGAGAAGATGGAGTCGGCGCTCGACGAGCCGTATGTTTTAGTGACGGACAAGAAGATTTCCTCAATCCAGGAAATTTTGCAGCTGCTTGAGAAGATCGTGCAGAGCGGGAAGAAGGAATTGTTGATCGTCGCTGACGAAATCGAAGGCGAGGCGCTCGCGACTTTAATTGTGAACAAGCTGCGCGGCGTTTTCAACGTGCTTGCGGTGAAGGCGCCCGGCTTCGGCGACCGCAAGAAAGAGATGTTGCAGGACTTGGCGGTCGTGACCGGCGCGACGTTCATTTCGGAGGAGCTCGGCAAGAAATTGGACGGCGTGGAACTGGAAGACCTCGGCCGCGCGCACCGCGTGGTGTCGGACAAGGACAAGACGACCATCGTCGGCGGCAAAGGTGAGAAGAAGGCGATTGACAGCCGCATTGCTCAGCTCAAAGCGCAGATCAAAAAGACCGATTCGGATTTCGACAGGGAAAAATTGCAGGAGCGGCTTGGCAAACTTTCCGGCGGCGTGGCGGTCGTCAAAGTGGGCGCGCCCACCGAAGCGGCGCAGAAGGAATTGAAGCAGCGGGTGGAGGACGCGGTCGCGGCGACGCGCGCGGCGATGGAGGAGGGTATCGTGCCCGGCGGCGGGATCGCGCTCTTCAACGCGAGCGTGAATTTGGCGTCAGAGGCGGGAGGCGAAGATTCCCTTGCCTACTCCGCCGAAGCTGGCGCTTCGGCTGCGAAGACCGGACGCCGCGAAGGGAACCTTCAAAAGAAGTCTTCCGTGAGCGCCGAGGTCTCGCGCATCCTGAACCGCGCCCTCGAGTCGCCGGTTCGCGCGATTGTGGCGAACAGCGGCGAGTCGGCCGACCGCGTCGTGGACGAACTGCGCAAGCGGCACAACCAGCCGTGGCATGGCTTCAACGCGATGACGAACAAAATGAGCGACCTCAAAGAATCCGGCATCATTGACCCGTTGAAGGTTGTGAAAGTCGCCTTTATGAACGCCGTCTCGGTAGCCGCAAACTATCTCACGATCGGCGCCGCGATCACGAACATTCCGGAAAAGAAATCAACCCCTATGGGAGGCATGTCGGGCGGAATGGGAGGGGAGGATTATTAAGAAGGGGCAAGAGGCGGGTAGCTAGAAGTTAGGGGCAATTTTTTCCTGGTTACTAACTAGAACCGTCGCCCCTGTGCTATAATAGCAATATGAACGGCTACGTCATTAATATCGAACAGGCGGCGCTCGAAAATGAGAATTTCCGGACGGTTTTGTATACCGCCAAGCACAGCCAGCTTGTCGTGATGAGTTTGAAGCCGGGCGAGGAGATTGGCATGGAGATCCATCATTTGGACCAGTTCATCCGCGTTGAGGCGGGAAAGGGGATGGCGATATTGGACGGCAAGGAACATGAAATCGAAGATGGCTACGCCGTTGTCGTGCCTGCCGGGGCGGAGCACAATATCGTGAATACTTCGAAGGACAAGAAAATGAAATTATATACGGTCTATTCCCCGCCGAACCACCGTGACGGTGTCATTCACGTCACGAAAGCTGAGGCCGAAGCCGACGAGGAAGAGCATTTCGACGGCGTAACGAGCGAAAGCGGAAAGTAAGCAAGGCAGCGGCGATGTGCCCAAAACCATTCGTCTGTGCATGGTTTTGGGCGCATCGCCGCTGCCTTGTGAATATTTTATCCACACCTTGTCCCGACTTATCCACTGCTTATCCAGAGAAAACCCATTGACTTTTAGAAAAATGGCGGGAAAATGATTATGGAGTCGGAAATTCTGGAATAGAGCTTCCGACTGAGTAAAACAAAAATTTTAGGGATTCAAATTGATTTCTTCCCGTGGGAAGAAACTACGGATTCCGCCGTAAATTTAACTTGCGGAATTGTTCGATAATTCCCGAGTGTCCGACTCCATGTTTGTTGTTTGCACACCGCCTAGGTATCACTAAAGCTTCTGTTATGGGCAGAAGCTTTCGTGTTGTAAATAGGGTATAGGGTTTAGGGTATGGGGTATAGGGTGAAAAACTCTTAACCCTATACCCTAAACCCCATACCCCATACCCTATTTTATATGCCTACCTTCTCCCAAATTTTTGATTACAGGACTTTCTTGGGCGAAGGGGAAAATCGCGCCCGGAAGCTCCGGCGGCTCGGCATCATGGTTGCCTTGGCCGCCGTTTATTTTATTGCGGGCAGGTTGGGATTGAGCTTCGCATTCGTGGAGGCAAACGCGACTGCGGTTTGGCCCCCGGCGGGCATCGCGATTGCCGCCGTGCTTTTGTTCGGCTACGATATGTTGCCCGCCATCTTCTGCGGGGCGTTTTTGGTCCACCTTACAACACTCGGCAACGTTCCAATGTCGCTTGGCATTGCGGCGGGGGACATGCTCGGAGCCGCCATTGCGGGATATCTCGTCAACAAATATGCGAACGGATGTCATGCATTCGAACATCCCGGAGACGTGTTCCGCTTCGCGGTTTGGGCGGGATTCGTCGCCACTGCCGTAACTGCGACCGTTATTTCGGGCATCCTATTTTTCGGGGGACTTGCGACCGCAGGGAATTTTGGCCAGATATGGATTACCTGGTGGCTTGGCAACGCAGCCGGAGTTTTGATTTTCGCCCCGTTTTTTATATTGTGGCTTGACCGTGGCCGATACCGCTGGAAAAGAGAGGACATTGCCGCGGTCGCGGTTTTTTTGGTTTTTCTCCTCGCGGCGACCGCGGTCATCTTCGAACATTTGCTCCCGGTGCCCTTCAGCGGCTACCCGCTTGCGTTCCTGATCGTACCGCCGCTCCTCTGGGCGTCGTTCAGGTTCGGCCGGCGCGTGACCGTGACAACCATGGTGCTGTTCGCGACCGTAGCGGTCGCGAGCGCGTTCGACGGGCCGTTTTCGTTCGAGCCGAACACGGCGAACGCTTCTCTTCTCTATCTTCAATTTTTCTTGAGTTTCGTTTCGATTTCCACTCTTATCTTCGCGGTCATGACGTACCAGCAGCGGAAAGGGGAGCGCGCGCTCGCCCGGAACGAGCGGCACTTCCGCTCGCTCGTCGAAAACAGCTCGGACGGAATCATGCTCATGGACGCGGCGGGGGTCGTTCAGTATATCAGTCCCGCCGTGCGGCACATTGCCGGATACGTTTCCAAAGACCTCGTCGGCAAGAAGGGACGGGAATTCATTTTTTCGGGCGACCGGGCAAAGTACGACAGCTTCTCGGAAAGTTTCATGCGGCATCCCCGCGTGGCGGCGACGCTCGAGATCCGCGCGGTGCAGAAGGACGGCGGCACCCGCTGGGTGGAATTCGCGGCAGTGAACTTGCTTGACGATCCGGCAGTCGAGGCGATCGTCGTGGATTTCCGCGACATCACGGAACGGAAGGAGATCGCCGCCGCGAAGAACCATTTCATATCGTCCGTTTCCTACCGCCTCTGTCCGCCGCTCGCGCAGGCGGAGACCTACATCGCCGCGCTTTCCGAACGGAAAAAGAATTTCACGCCGCTCGAGCAGAAGTACCTGGCGGAGCTCGACGCGGCGAACCAGAAGATGATCACGCTCACGAGCGACATCATCCGCCTCGCGCGCATCGAATTGGGGACCATACGGACGTCGCTCAGGACGGTGGACCTCCGGAAAATAACGGATGGAACAATTCAAGGCGCCGCTTCCAAAGCGCAGGCGAAAGCGGTTCAATTTGTTTTCAAGCGTCCGCCGGGCCGCACGTTCATCACCGCCGACCCGAATTTGCTGGGGCTTGCGCTGCAGCGGCTGGTTTCCAAATTCCTGCGATTGGCGCCGGAAAAAAGCAGGATGGACGTCGCGCTCGCGCGCGGTGTCGGAAGCGTCACGCTCCGATTCTTTTCCCCGTCGATCCGCGACTTGCGGAAAAAGCTCCAGATGAATTCAGACGAGAGCGAGTGCGATGGGCAGAAAGACGGCGAGTTCGCGTTCGGGTTTTACATGATTCAGTCGCTCATTGAATTGATGGACGGAAGGGTGCATTTTGAACCGGGCGCGGACGGCGGTGAGGCGCTGGTGGTGACGTTTCCGAATGATTCTGGCGGCGTGCCCGGTGAGGTTCAGAAGATTGCAGAGAAACCGATTGAAGAGAAATAATTGCTGTTTGTCATCCTGAGCGACAGCGAAGGGTCCCTTTAACGGCAGGGATTCTTTGCCTGTTGGCCCAGAATGGCAAAAGACTCAATCCGGGAAATCATACTGCACAACCTTCCGATTTTGGTTTGTCACGTATAAAACATTCGCCTGCAAATTGTACATCGGTGACGTGCCCTCGGCGACTGTCGTGAAATTTGACAGCCCGGCGTCGGCGAGGTCGAGGAACGAGACCGAATTTGGATAGATGGCGAAGAGATGGGTTTCATCTTTATACCAGATGAGCCGGACGATATTGCCGACATCGGGCAGGTTGAAGCGGTAGTAGCCGTCCGTCGGATCGTTCAAAGAAAAGATTTCGATGCTTTTCTGCCCGAGCGCGGCGACCATTGCGCCGTCGCCGGTCGTGGAAAAGTCCTTCACGTCGTCGGCGAGCTTTTGGAGGTTGCGGCTTCCCGTGTCGTAAAG
>CAVUWW010000033.1:0-17997 GCA_963745135.1 uncultured bacterium
GGAAGTGATCCTGCTTGAAGGCAAAAATGAGCTGCATAAAATCTTCAACGCGCTCGTCTTTGCCGACTGGACGGCGTACCATACGGCGAAATTGTACGGCGTGGATTTCGAGCAGGTTCCAATGGTGGAGGAATTTAAGAGATTAATTGGGAAATGACGGGATTTCATTAAAATTTAATGAAATAAAACTTGCAAAAATTTTTAAAAGGGTTAGGGTTAACGCCATGACCGCAACCCTTAACTTTATGGATATCGTGCTCAAAACTGAATACGAATTTTATCAAAAAATAAAAGCCCAGCTCCTCGCCGAAGGGAGAGAAGGCAAGTTTGTTCTGATCAAGGATAATTCGATCATCGGCTTTTTTGAGGATGCGAAAGAGGCCTATGAAGCGGGGGTCAAGAAGTTCGGGACGGGGCTTTTCCTTGTCCAAAAGGTTTTAAAGGAAGAACCGGTAGAGACAATTCAGCAATTTCATGTCCCACTACACTAGATATTATTTGGAAGCTGGCGCAACAAAAAGCGCAATCTCAAGGGATCATTTAAGGATAGTCGGCCCCACCATACCGATTGCGGTGACCATTCTTGATGTCTTGGTTCCGGTGATGATCCAGAAAGGGAAAATTATTCATCCGGTCATCGGGCTTGCTTTGATTGACGCGGGAAGCTTCTTCCACGATGGTTGATGAGACGGTAATCGAATCCTTGGGGGTGAATCCTGTTTCGGTTGCGAAAGTGGGCACTCCGGGCGGATCCAGTTCGATGAATGCCTATCCCGCGAAACTCACTTTTCCGGGGACTGGCTTGCCTGATTTGCAATTCAATTCAGTACTGGCGAGTCCGCATCTCAAGAACCAGCAAAATATCATTGCCTTGATTGGTAGGGATATTCTCCAATACGGTTCTTTCAACTATAACGGCGACGGGCACATCAGCATCAGTCTTAGGAATACTTTCCAATAAATGTCAGATTACTACAATCCCCATCGGACTAAAAATCTTTTCAACCCGAAAGCGGCGGAGCCATTCGTCGTCAGCCGCTCGGGCATTGACCTTTTCGTCCGCTGTCCGCGCTGCTTTTACATAGACAAGCGCCTCGGCACTGCGAACCCGCCCGGATATCCTTTCAGTTTGAATTCCGCCGTGGATACGCTACTCAAGAAAGAATTCGACGCCCACCGCGCGAAGGGGATTGCCCATCCGTTAATGAAGGCGTACGGCATTGACGCGATTCCTTACGCGCACGAGGAGCTCGACGCGTGGCGCGATTCGCTCCGGCGTGGCATCAAATATCTGCACGAGCCGACGAATTTGATGATCCGCGGCGGCGTGGACGACGTGTGGGTGAATCCGAAAGGCGAGCTGCACATCGCCGACTATAAGGCAACTTCGAAAACGCAGGAGGTGACGCTCGATGCCGAGTGGCAGGACGGCTACAAGCGGCAGATGGAAGTGTACCAGTGGCTTTTCCGCCGCAATGGCTTCAAGGTCTCCGACATCGGTTACTTCGTGTATTGCAATGGCATCACCGACAAGGAGGCGTTCGACGCGAAGCTCGAGTTCGACATCAAGATCATTCCGTATAAGGGGAATGACGGCTGGGTGGAAGGAACGATCGTTGATTTGCACAAATGTCTTATGTCGGAGCAATTGCCGAAGTCTGGGGATGGTTGCGGTTTTTGCGCGTATTTTGAAGCGAGGAGTTCATTAGAAATTAGAAATTAGTCATCAAAAATTAGAAATTTGGAGCCAGGATCCTTCGCTGTCGCTCATGATGACAAAAAAGCTATGCCAATTTTCTCCAAGCAAAGAACTATCCAATGGACCAACCATGCGAAGGCAAAGATGGCATTCTACAAACTGTCCCGGCAACGCGTGCTGCATGTTTTGAATTCGCCGAGAAGAATTGAGGAAGGCGTCGCGCCGAGGACGGTCGCGATGATGGTGCCAGCATCGCTTAAAACGGTAGGGAAAAAAGAAACATGGAACCAGGAAATCTGGGCGATGGTGGAGGATGCGAAAGACCAGCGCATCATAATAAGCGCGTGGCGGTATCCGGGGATGACAAAACCAAAAAGTGAGGTTGCGCTGGAGCAGATGCGGAAGCAATACGAGGACTATAAGGAGTCAGAAAATTGAAAAATAAGTTTGCTTTTTCCGAAAAGCAGCATGCGGGATAAATACCTATTCAAATTTTGGTTTATGGCACGGATTCGAGTGATTTTGAACTTTCGGGGAAATTTGCTATCATAATTTTACCGGCCTTTGCGCCTTTTTTCGGTTCTTCGTGATAAATTAATAATCAATAATCTAAAATAGAACCTATGATTTTAACCAGCCCATCATTCAACGACGGCGGGATGATCCCGCAAAAATTCACTTGCGACGGGGGAGACATCAATCCGGAATTGCAGGTTCAGAACGTGCCGGCGGGGGCAAAAAGTTTGGCGCTTATTCTGCATGACCCGGACGCGCCGGTGAAAGATGGCTTCACGCATTGGGTTTTATGGAACATCAATCCCGCGACAACCGTTATAAAGCAGGAGAGCATCCCGCCAGGCAGCATTGAGGGCAGGAATGACGCTGGCCGCAACAACTACATCGGTCCGTGCCCGCCATCCGGGACGCATCACTATCATTTCCAACTGTATGCTTTAAATGGTATAATTGACCTACCCACGACAAGCGGCCGGGAAGAGCTTGAAAAGGCGATGGAGGGGAAGATTGTTGAGCAAACGGAGCTTGTGGGGATGTATAGTAGATGAGCGTAATGCGAATCAGCGAATGGCGTGCGAATGCTGCGAATAATGCAAATAATCAACCAAAATTCGCACTATTCGCATACATTCGCAAATTCGCATTATATTCATTCGCATGGACCAGACCGACAACCAACTTATCAAAAAATCCATCCGCGGCGACCAGGCGGCGTTTGCGGAATTGCTGAACCGGCATTTGACCCCGGTCTATAAATTTGCATACCAATATGTCCACAACGGCGCGGACGCGGAAGACATCGCGCAGGAGGCATTCGTCCGCGCGTGGAAGCACTTGAAGTCGTTCGACCAGTCGAAGAATTTCAAGACGTGGATTTTCACGATCGCGAAGAATGCGGCGCTCGATTTGATCAAGAAGAAGAAGCCGATGATCTTCTCGATGCTCGCCGAGGAGGAAGGGGAGCTTGACGCGCTTCTTGCGCCTTTCGTGGGTCATCCCGAATCGCCGGAAATAGTTTTTGATAAAAAATTACAGAGGAGCGAATTCCAGGCCGCGCTCGCAAAATTACCCACCGCTTATCAGGAAGTTTTGAAATTGCGCTACGACGACCATTTGAAGTTCCGCGAAATTGCCGAAGCGCTCGGCGAGCCGATCGATACGATCAAGAGCCGGCATCGGAGAGGAGTGGCGCTGTTGAAGGATATTGTGTTGCCGTCTCTGTCGTCCCGGGTCTGATTCGGATGGGCATACGAATGTACGAATCGGTACGAATATACGAATAAGAGGGGAAATAAAAATGGCGGCTGCTGATAAGGCGAGCCGCCGCAGTTTTTGATATCGCTACGCGGAAACTGTTTCGACGTGAGTCACGTGGGGTGCCAGGAATTCTGCGAGCGGTCCGATGTTTAAAATATATTCTTTTCGGCGTTCCAACGCGAGGACGACTCCTTCCGGAATTCTTCCGCTGTAGGTTGCTTGTACAAGTGCATACCATCCCGTGTCTCCCGGAGAAGTTCTGAAACGGGTTCCGATAGCGGCAGAGATCTTCTCTGCTACCTGAAGTTCAGGTGATGCTCTTAGGGTGGTCTTAATGCCGCCGCCTTCGGTGTTCATCCGATGGAACGCCTCGAAGAGTGACTTTCTTGTTGTCTCGAGGCGATTGTCAAATACTTTCATATTACCGCTCCTTGATCCCAGCGGTGATGCTGGGATCGGCAAATGCTCTGAAAAGTATATCGTTTCTATTTGACTTTGTCAATATTCGCTATTGCGCACGGCAAAATATATGCCATAATGGAATCAATGGCGAAGGACTTCAAAAAAATAGTTTTGCCGAACGGCCTTCGCATCCTGCTCGTCCCGCAGCCGTCTTCGCTCGCGGCGAGCGTTTTGATACTCGTCGAAGCGGGTTCGGAATACGAGACGAAGCGAGTGAACGGCCTCTCGCATTTTTTGGAGCACATGATGTTCAAGGGCACGACGAACCGGCCGCGCGTGGGGCAGATTTCAGAAGAGCTGGATTCGCTTGGCTCGCAATACAACGCCTTCACTTCGCAGGAATATACGGGTTATTGGGCGAAAGCGGAGGCGCATAGGCTGCCGAACATCCTTGATATCGTTTCTGATCTTTATCTGAACCCTGTTTTCAATCAGGAAGAGATAGACAAAGAACGCGGCGTTATCATCGAGGAGATTAATTTGTACGAGGATACGCCGATGAGCAGGGTGCAGGAACTTTTCTTTTCGCTCGTGTATGGCGACCAGCCGGCAGGATGGGACGTCGGCGGCGAGAAGCATATTATCAAGAAACTCGCCAAAAATGATTTTGCGGCATATCGCGGCGAACGGTACGTTGCGCCGGGGACAGTTGTGGCCGTTGCAGGAAAATTCAATGAGAAGACCGTACTCGCGAGCATCAAAAAGGATTTCGGCGGGCTGAAGCGAAGGGCGGCGCCGAAGAAATCAAAAACGAAAGAGAGGCAATCAAAGCCACAACTCTTGATCCATACCAAGGATTCCGGCCAGAGCCACGTTGTGATGGGCTTCCGCGCGTTCAACCTTTTCGACCGGCGGCGTTATGCCGTGCAGGTGCTCGCGGACGTCTTGGGCGGCGGCATGAGTTCGCGGCTGTTCAAGAAGGTGCGCGACGAATTGGGCGCGGCGTATTACGTTGGCTCCGACGCGGAACTTTTTCTCGACCACGGCGTTTTCACTATTGCGGCAGGTGTGGACCACGCAAAGACGGAGATCGTCCTCAAGGCCGTACTTGACGAATGCCGCCGCTTGTTCGATGAGCCGATTGGCGCGAAGGAATTCCAGCGCTCGAAAGATCACATGGTCGGCAATATGATTTTGGGGCTCGAGACCTCGGACAAGCTCGCCGGTTTCTACGGCTCGCAGGAAATATTGACGAAAAAGATCGTGCCGCCGGAGGAGGTCATCAAGCGCGTGAAGGCCGTCACGCCGCAGGAGGTGCGCGCCGTCGCGCGCGGAATTTTCAAGAACGAAGGGCTGAATCTCGCGGTCATCGGACCGTATGAGGGGAAGCGGGGGTTTGAGAAGATATTGAAGTTGTAAATTAGTCTAATTAACCTGATTATTCTAATTGACCTAATCTTGGCAGCGAGGTGGAAACGGAAATATCGGTTTACGTTTTCGCCGAGCGAACCAAGATCGAAATTCTTATTTCGCAATAAACACCAAACCCCAATGACCAAGGAAGCCATGTTTTTCCAAGAACCTTGCCAGTCTTGGGATTTGGAGCTTGGGATTTATTTGGAACAATTAGGTCAATTAGGATAATTAGGATAATTTTCATCCATGGACAAGCACACCGTCGAAATATCGTGGACCTCGCTCTGGCGCGTCTTCATCTTCATCGTCGTCGCCACGGTCTTTTATTTGGGCAACCAGATTATCCTCGGGCTTTTCCTCGCGATCATCATCTCATCCGGCCTTGAGGGGATGGTGGGCGCGCTCGAGCGCCGGGGGCTGCCGCGCAGCATCGGCGTGATTTTCATATTCGTCGTCGCGGTCTTGGGCGTCATCGCGATCGCGTATTCCCTGATACCGTTCGCAATCGTCGAACTGAACACGCTTTTTACGAACGTCGGGAAGACGGCGCCGACAGGCAGCTTGGGATTCCTTTTGAGCTTGCAGACGGCGCACTCGGCGAGCGCGATCATCAGCAAAATTTCGAGCCAGCTTTTCTCGGGCAACGGCACGCCGCTCGATTTCCTGACGAGCACGCTTAGCAATGTCGGCCTCGCGGTGTCGGTCGTCGCGAGCTCGTTCTATTTGAGCTTGAGCCGCGACGGCGTCGAGCGTTTCATCAAAGTGGTCACGCCGCCGGAGTACGAGGCGGATGTCTTGCGCGTCTATGAGCGCGCGCGGCGGAAGATCGGCATGTGGTTCCGCACGCAGCTTGTCTTGAGCGTCATCATGGGCGTCACGGTGTGGGGCGGACTCACGCTTCTCGGCGTGAATTATGCGTTCCTCATCGGCTGCATCGCGGCGATTTTCGAACTCATCCCGTTTATCGGGCCGATCGTCTCGGGCGCGGTCGGCGTCGTCGCCGCGCTCGGCACTTCCTCGGCGCTCGCGATTTACACCTTAATCTTTTTCATCATCGCCCAGCAGTTCGAATCGAACCTGCTCGTGCCCATCTTGAGCCGCCGCGCCGTGGACATCCATCCCGTTATCATCATCTCCGCGATCCTCATTGGCGCCGAGGTCGGTGGGTTCCTCGGCATCGTGATCTCCGTCCCCGCCGCCGCGGTGTTCCAGGAAGTCATCCAAGAGTGGTCAAGTAAGAAGCGTGCGGGGCTTGTCGCTGAATGACCGTTTTCTGCCATCCCGGGAATGAAAGAAAAAGAAAAAGCCGAAATCAAAAAGAAATCCCGCTTCTCGCGCTTTCTCCGCATTTTGGGGCCGGGCCTCATCACCGGCGCCGCGGATGACGACCCTTCGGGCATCGCGACCTATTCGCAGACCGGCGCGCAGTTCGGGTACGGCCAGCTTTGGACGGCGGTTTTTCTGTATCCTTTGATGACGGCGGTGCAGGAGGCGTGCGCGCGCATCGGGGCGGTGACGAAGAAGGGGATTGCGGAAGTGGTCAAGGAAAATTACAGCCGCAAAATTTTGTACGGCGCGGTATTTTTGATCTTGGTCGCGAACATGGTGAACATCGGCGCGGACATCGGCGCGATGGCGTCGGCGACGCGGCTCATCATCCCGATTCCGTTCGTCGTCATCACGCTCTTCTTCACCGCGCTCATGCTGCTGCTTGAAGTGCTGATTCCTTATAAGACCTACGCGAGAATTTTGAAATGGCTTGTGGCCGTGATGATTGTCTATCCGGTCACGGTTTTTCTGGTGCAGGAGCCGTGGGGCGAGATCTTGCGCGCGACGTTTTTGCCGCACATCCAATTAAGCTTCGGCTTCCTTTTTATTTTAGTCGGCGTCGCGGGGACGACGATCTCGCCATATATGTTCTTCTGGCAGGCGTCGGAAGAAGTTGAGGAAGAAAGGGATGAGCGATTGGTGAAGAAGCCGGTGTCGCGGAATTTTTTGCGCAATATGCGGCTCGACACCGCGCTCGGCATGCTGCTTTCGGAATTCATCACATGGTGCATCATCGTCGCCACGGCGACGGTCTTGCACCAGAACGGCGTGACGAACATCGCGACTGCGGCGGATGCCGCGAAAGCCCTTGCGCCGCTGGTGCATAGTTTTCCACACGCCGGGTTCCTTGCAGAGCTGATTTTTTCAATAGGCATCGTCGGCCTCGGTTTGCTCGCCGTGCCGGTCCTCGCCGGTTCCGCCGCGTACGCCTTGGCTGAAGCGTTCCATTGGCACGAGGGCTTGTACCGAAAATTCAAGCAGGCGCACGGATTCTACGGCGTAATCACCTTTGCGACGCTTATCGGCTTGGCAATTAATTTCGTCGGCATTGATCCCATCAAAGCGCTCGTCGTCACGGCTGTCCTGAACGGCGTCGTCGCCGTGCCGCTCATCGCGCTCATCATCGCCATTTCCTCGAACACCAAAATCATGGGTGAGCACAAAAGCGGCGCGTGGTCCAAAATTTTCCTCTGGATAACGCTAGTAGTGATGGCAGCTGCCGCGGTGGGGATGTTCGTGGCGCTGTGAACGCTATGAAGGTTCCCTTCGCGGCGAAGGGAACCTTCTAAACGCCTTCATTCTTTCTTCTGCAGAACATGAATAAAATAATCAGCGCGAATGCCGTGAGCGCCATCGTGGGGATGGTCACGTAGCCGTATTCGACGAAGTAGACGAACTCGCAGCCCGGGCCGGTGGCGGAGCAGGGGATGAGCGTGTTGCCGCCGAATTGCAGATAGGTGTGATAGGCGGCGATTGGCGCGCCGATGATGGACAAAATCAGCGTGACGCGCCGGACGAACTCGCCGTATTTCCGCTTGAATTCATCTTTCCGCGCGACCATGGCGACGAATAAGATCACGGCTTCGGTATAAAGGAACGCGCGCTGTATCCAGCATAAAAGGCACGGCGCGAAGCCGGCGACCTGCGAATAGAACAAGCTGCCGGCGACGGAGCCGATGGCGACGAGGAAGGCGAACAGGATCGCGTTCCTTCCGAAGAACGTCTCAATTTTCCTGCCCCAGCTACGGCGCTTGAGCGGCGTGATCAGAATGATCAAAAGGAAAACAGCCAGGCCGTCGAGGATGACGGTGAATGATGATAAGGCATTGGTGGCGGTTTGGACAAGGGGATTCATGTTGCGGTTTCGCGGGCGTCCTTTTGCCGGGAGGGTTCTTCGCTGTCGTTCGGAACGGCCAGCTCTTGAATCTTCCCATAACTCGGCTATAATTCAAAGCGCTATGGCACTCGCATACACCGATTTGACCAAGGGCATTCTCTTCATCCTGGACGGCGCGCCGTACGAGGTGCTGGAGTCGCATTTTTTGCGCATGCAGCAGCGGAAGGCGGTCGTGCAGACAAAAATCCGGAACTTGATGACCGGGAAAATTTTAGACCGCAATTGGCAGGCAAGCGACAATTTCGAGGAAGCGGAGATCGAGCGCAAGCCGGCGATGTTCATCTACTATCGCGACCGCGGCTCGCCCTCCCAAATTTTGCCAGACAAAACTCGGGAGGGTGAATACTGGTTCCACGAAGAGGGGAATCCGAAGAACCGGTTTTCATTGGCGGCGGAATTGGTTGGCGGGCAGGGGCAATTCTTGAAGCCGAACACGAAGGTATCCACGATGGTTTTCAATGACAGGGTGATCAAGGTGGACATCCCGATCAAGATGGACTTCAAAGTAATGGAAGCGCCGCCTACGATCCGCGGCAACACGGCGCAAGGCGGCACGAAATCCGTGACGATCGAGGGGGGAGCGAAGGTAAACGCGCCGCTGTTTATCAACGAGGGCGATGTGGTCAGGATCAATACTCAGACCGGAGAATACGTCGAAAGAGTTTGATTGTTCGCAGAAAAAGAATATGCTTCAAAAAACAGTTCAAGGCCGCTGTTTTTTGAAGCATATTCTTTTTCTGCCGTGAATTCCGAATACCTCTTTTGTCATCCCGGCGGAGGCATGGATCCACGCTTTCAGAATTTTAAAATTAAGAAAAAGCCTGCCTTTTGAGGGACAGGTGGGTGAAGCGATTGGCCGGGTATGCGCATCTGCTAGGAAATCTTCTTGTAGAGAGTTGCTTTCTTGGAAACTTTGGATCTCTCTTCAAAAATCTTCCAAGCATCATCGTCAGTTCGCCGGAGGTCTGAATCCAATCCTTGTTTTGCCTCGAACGCGAACTCTTTTTTATCATCAGCTCCACCAAGAACAAAAAGTGCTCGCAAAAATATGTTGCGCCTGGGGATATATTTTATCAAGTACTGCATATGCGCCTCGCTAGTACTTTTATATAGCTAAAGTAAATCAATGTCAAGTAAAAATAAAACTGTATTCGTCGGGATGTCGGGCGGCGTAGACAGCTCTGTCGCGGCTTATTTGCTCAAGAAACAGGGCTACTCGGTCGTGGGGGTTTTTATGAAATGCTGGAGTGCGGACGCCCCCCTCGACAAGCTCGGGGTGAATTGCGTTTGGCAGCGCGATTCAGAAGACGCGCGGCGGGTGGCTGAACACCTGAAAATTCCTTTTTACATTTGGGATTTTGAGGGGGAATACAAGAAGAAAGTCGTCGAATATATGGTGGATGGCTATCGGAACGGCATCACGCCGAATCCGGACGTGATGTGCAATAAGGAGATCAAGTTCGGGCTGTTTCTTGAGAAAGCGCTTGCGGCTGGCGCGGATAAGGTCGCCACTGGCCATTATGTGAGGTTGGTTGAGCGTAATGCGAATCCGCGAATGGCGTGCGAATACCGCGAATACCGAGGTGCGAATACCGCGAATAAGACCCGACATAGCACCGCATTCTATTCGCAGCATTCGCATACATTCGCAAATTCGCATTATACGTTATTCGCAGCTAAGGATACCAACAAAGACCAGTCCTACTTCCTCTGGACGCTGACGCAGGACCAGCTGAAGCATTGCCTTTTTCCGATCGGCGATTATTTGAAGCCCGAAGTTCGCGAAATAGCCCGAAAAGCCGGCTTGCCGACGGCGGCGAAAAAGGATTCGCAGGGAATCTGTTTTTTGGGTCAGGTTACGATTGTGGATTTTTTGAAGCAATATATTGTGGGAAAGCCGGGCGCGCTTGTGACGACCTCCGGCGAGAAAATCGGCGAGCACTCGGGTGTGGAATTTTATACAATCGGCCAGCGGCATGGAGTAGGCGTCAGGCGTCAGGCGTCAGGTGTCAGGAAAAACAATCCAAGCTCCAAGCTCCAAGCTCCAAGCTCGAAACCCTTCTACGTCGCGGAAAAGGATTTGAAAACCAACACGGTCGTCGTCGCGGAAGGAAAAGAAAATCCGGCGCTGTATCGGAAGGAGATAGGATTGACAAATATTCATTTCATCAATCCCTTATTTGCTAATTCAAACGAATTAGCAAATAAGGGATTGAAAGTTTTCGCGCGGGTAAGATATCGGCAGCCGTTGGCGGAAGCGGTTTTGACGAGGGGCGAGGGACCCGCTTCGCCTAAGCTCCAGCGAGGCGAGCGAGCAGTTAGTAGGAAGGGGAAATTTAAATTAATTTTCAAAACACCACAAAAATTCATCGCCTCCGGCCAGTCGGCGGTGTTTTATTCAAAGAAAGGCGAGATGCTCGGCGGCGGGGTGATTATTTAAGCTTTTTACTAAGTTTTCCAGCTCAAAGATTAAAAAATCATTAAGTCGAAGGGAATCTTCGCCATTTTTGCCAAGCTGAAATTTCAATGATATCCTGTATTCAATGAAGCAATCGCAATTATTCACTCGAATCGAGCGGAACGCGCCAAGGGACGAAGCTACCGTTAACGCCCAGCTTTTGGCCCGGGCGGGTTTCGTTTCGAAATTAATGTCAGGCGTTTACAGTTATTTGCCGCTCGGGTTGCGCACATTGCGGAATATCGAGAAGATTGTCCGCGAGGAGATGAATGCAGTCGGCGGCCAGGAGATTTTGATGCCGCAGCTGCATCCGAAAAATATTTGGAAGACGACCGGCGGCTGGGACAAGATTGACGTGCTCTTCAAACTGAAAAGCCGCACGGACAAAGAATACGCGCTCGGGCAGAGCGAGGAGGAAGTGGTGTCGCCGCTCGCGATGCGTTACGTGAACAATTATCGTGATTTGCCGATTGCGGTGTACCAGATCGGCTGGAAATTCCGCGATGAGTTGCGGTCGAAATCCGGCTTGCTGCGCGGCGTGGAATTTTTGATGAAGGACATGTACAGCTTCCACGAGACGCAGGAGGATTTCGAGCGGTTCTACGGCGAGATGAAAAAAGCGTACTTAAAAATTTATGGACGTTTGGGACTCGTAGCAAAAGTCACGGAAGGTTCCGGCGGCTCGTTCACGGAAAAAATTTCATACGAATTTATGGTGCTCACCGATGCCGGCGAAGACGATATTTTGTATTGCGACGAATGCGATTTTTGCGTGAATGCGGAGATTGCGAAGCAGAAGGAAAAAGATGATTGCCCACGGTGCGGCTTGCCTCCCAAATTTTGTCGGGCAAAACTTGGGAGGGCAAGGGAAAATTGGCAAAAGCGCGCGCGTCGGAGGTCGGCAACGTCTTTGATTTGGGCCAGAAATACGGCAAAGATTTCAATCTGGCCTTTGTCGGGCGCGACGGCAAAAAGCAGTACCCGATCATGGGATGTTACGGCATCGGCATCTCGCGCCTAATGGGAGTCATCGTCGAAAAATATAACGACGGGCACGGCATCATCTGGCCGGAAAGCGTGGCTCCGTTCCGCGTGCATTTGCTGGCGTTGAATGGCGCGGATGGCTCGAAAATTTACGAAACTTTACAACGCGCCGGAATCGAGGTACTTTATGACGACAGGGATGCTTCGGCCGGCGAGAAATTCGCGGAGGCAGACCTCATCGGCATCCCGTGGCGGGTGGTCGTGAGCCCGAAGTTGGGAGAGAAGGTGGAAGCGAAAAGACGGAATGAAAAAGAAGCGAAAGTGGCGGAGGTGGGGGAATTAATAAAGATGGTTGGTTAGAATGTGTCATTCCCGCGAAGGCGGGAATCCATGAAGACAAAAGCAATTTCCACAAGGAAACAGCAGTCCTACTCTGGATCCCCGCCTGCGCGGGGATGACGGAAAAACCATGGCACTATTCGGAAACATCTTCAAAGACATCGGCATCGATCTCGGCACTGCGAACTCGCTTATCTACGTGAAGGGGCAGGGGATTTTGGTGAACGAGCCGTCGGTGGCGGCGATGAACACGAAAACGAACCGCATCTTGGCGGTCGGCGACGACGCGAAAAAGATGCTCGGACGGACGCCGGCGCACATCACGGTGGTCCGTCCGCTCGTCGCGGGCGTGATTTCTGATTTCGAGATGACGGAAGAAATGTTGCGGTATTTGCTCCAGCGGCCGAAGTCGAATTCGTTCACCTCATATCGGCGCGCGATCCTCGCGATCCCAACCGATCTGACGGAAGTGGAGCGGAAATCGGTGGAAGACGCGGCGCTGAACGTCGGTTGCGCGAAGGTTTATTTGGTTGAATCCCCAATCGCGGCGGCACTCGGGGCGGGTTTGCCCATCATGCTGCCGTCGGCGAATTTGATCGTGGACATCGGCGGCGGCACGACGGATATCGCCGTGATTTCGATGGGCGGCACGGTGGTCTGCCGGACACTGAAGATCGCCGGCGACCGGTTCAACGAGGACATCATCCGTTTTGCGCGCGACGAATTCCATTTGGCGATCGGCGAACCCACGGCGGAGTTCGCAAAGATCGCAGCCGGTTCCGCGATTCCGCTCGACGAGCGTTTGGAAATCGCCATCCGCGGGCGCGATATGACTACCGGCCTGCCGCTCGAGGTCGGCATGAAGAACACGCATATTCGGCAGGCGATCGCGAAATCGCTCCGCGCGGTTACGGATTCCGTGCGCGATATCATCGAACAGACGCCGCCCGAGCTTGCGGGCGACATTTTGCGGCAGGGGATTATGCTCTGCGGCGGCGGCGCGCTGCTCCGCGGCATCGGCGACTTGCTCGAGAAGGAAACCGGCGTGCGCGTCACGATCGCGCAGGATCCGCTGACTTGCGTCGCGCGCGGCCTCGGACAAATGGTGGACGACTTCGAATCGCATCGGGAGTTGCTTGATAATCCATTGAAGCCGCCGTCGATTAATTTATAGGGCATAGGGTTTAGGGGATAGGGTATAGGGTGGAAATTTAAAAGTT
Source organism: uncultured bacterium (assembly GCA_963745135.1). Lineage (GTDB taxonomy): Bacteria > Patescibacteriota > Minisyncoccia > UBA6257 > 2-01-FULL-56-20 > REEB161. The sequence goes on from CAVUWW010000033.1 coordinate 13,518, forward strand.
TTTTACTATACCCCATACCCTATTACCCCATACCCTAGTCCTATGACTAACCGCAACCGTTATTTTCTGGGAATCCTCATTGTGGCGCTGGTTGTGTTTATCGCTGCAGCCCCTTCCTACGGCTTCCGCCTGCGGAATTTTTTGAGCCCTCCTGCGACCGGGCAGGCGGACAGCGCGAACCTCGCCGCACAAAACGAGGCGCTCGCGGCCCAGCTCGCGAAATTGCAGGTCGTGGCAAGCCAGCTGCCAAACGCTTCCTCGAGCGACATCCGCGCGATGGTCTATTCGCGGTATCCGATGAATTTCAAAAATGCGCTGTTGGTGGACGCGGGCGCGAAGAACGGCGCGATTCCCGGCAGGGGAGTTTTATTTCAAGGCGTTTTGATCGGCACAATCAACCAGGTTTTCTCTGACGGCTCGATCGTGCAAACGGTGTTCGACCCCGGCTTCCGTATGCCGGTCCGTATCGGCTCGTCAGGCGTGGACGCGCTCTTCCAGGGCGGCGCGGAGCCGGCGGTGGTTTCGATCTCAAAAAGCGCGACCGTAAGCACGGGTGACATCATTTATTCTGCGGCGTCCGGCATCCCGTATGCGTTGCCAATCGGCGAGGTCGGCGAGGTGTCGGTCGCGGCAAACAGCCTGTTCCAGCAGGCGACGGTGAGCTTCGCGTATGATGTGAACAGCATCCAGACGGTGGAGGTGGAGCGGTGATTAAATCTTTAATCCTTAATCTTTAATCCTTAACGGCTGAAATTTTTATGCTTTGCTGTTAAAGATTAAGGATAAAGGATTAAGGATAATGACTATGAATATCGGAAAACTTCTCACTGGTCTGCTAGTGCTGACATTGGCATTTTTCCTCCAGCTCTGGTTTCCCGTCGCTGGCATCCATGGCGACTTCGTGCTTGCTGCGCTCGTCGCGCTTGCGTTCATTTTTCCTTTTTGGGAACTTGTTTTTTTTGTTTTACTCGCCGTCTTCATCGTCAACTGGCAGCCGGGGTTTAGCGCCGATTTTTTGCTCTTTGCCCTCCTGCCCTTTGCCGCCTTTGTCTTGCACCGGTGGCTCAAATGGGAATCGTGGCTCGGCGTGGCGGTCTTGACTGCAGGCGCGATTTTGCTTTTCTATGGAACAACTGCACCGGCGGTGTTTTTGCCGAATATCGGCGCGTTGGTGGCCGACGCCATTGCGTGCGTCGTTTTCGGTGAAATTGTCCTGTGGGGCGCGAGCGGCTAGATTCCCGAAGGCGGTCTTCAAAATCGGGAAAGAAGACCGCCTTCGGGAACCTAGCCGTTGTTTTTTGTCCGAATTTAATATATTCTTTTCTCAAAAGGGCCCATAGTAAAGTGGCATTACGCCGCATTCGCATTGCGGAGGCGGGAGTTCGATTCTCCCTGGGTCCACATTTCAGAACTTACAAAATTTTCATCGCGGACGCTTCGCGTCCTCTCCTGCGTTCCGGCCAGATACGAAAAGGGTTTTTTGAAATCTACAACGAGCGTTCCCGAGGTAAGGCGGCGGTTCGAGCCGATGGCGGCGAGAAAATCCTTCATCGGTATCGGATTTTCTTGTTTCGTCAGATTTAGGGCTTGGTTGGCCTCGATTATCCAGTTTCGGAATAGTCCGAGCCAACGATTTCCCTTTCGCTCAAAATCTCCCAGTTGCTCGTCGAGCGTCTTCTTTTCAGACAGGAGGCGGTTCTTCGTCTCCTGATATTCTGGTAGCTCGAACGAGCCGGAAAGATAGCCGTCGTTCAGGCGGTCAATCTTCATTTTAACGGCGGCTATCTTTGTCCGCAGATTTTGGGCGAAAGCGTCCGACGAGCGGCGGGCTTCGCCCGTTTCCCCGTCCAGTTTCAATAAATATTTATCTCGCCACTCGTCGGGCAAAGAAGCTTTTTGAACTAGCTCCCTAATCTGTGCTGCAAGTACCTCCTCCCGCACAAAGCGGGTTTGCGAACATTTAACGGCTTTGCTCTTGAAGGTGCAGTGATAGTAATGGTAAAGCTTGCCGTTCCGCTTCACCTTCCGCTCGCCAGTGATGGCATAGCCGCACTCCCCGCAGACCGCAAACCCGAGAAACGGGAAATTCTTGTCGCCGCGCTTTTTGCGGGGCTTGCCGTTCAAGACCAGTGCCTCCTGTATCTCGTCAAAAAGCTTCTTGGAAATCATCGGTGTATGCGACCCCTCGTGTACCTCGCCGCGATACCTGAAATGGCCGTAGTAGAACGGGTTGGTCAAAATCTTTTGAATAGAGGCGAGGTGCAAGGACTTGCCATTCTTGCCAACCAAGCCGAGGGAAAACATCTTATCTCTGATGGCCGTCTTCGTGTACCGCCCCGTGGCAAAAGCTTCAAGGCATTCTTTAACCTTATTAAAAGTATTCTTATCCGGCTCGATAGTCCGCAAGCGCGGCTCGTTGAAATATCCTATTGGTGCTTTTGCCGACAGCTCGCCCCGCCGTATCTTCTGCCGGATGCCCCGCAAGATATTTTCCCGCAAATTGTCGGTGTAATACTTGGCCTGCCCGAACGCGACCGACAGCATGAATTTTCCCTGCGGGGTCGGCTCAAACCAGAACGTGGGAAACTTGAGCGACGTAATCTTGCCCGTGTCCACGAGATAGATGATCCTGCCGCCGTCCACGCTGTTCCTAGCCAGTCGGTCGGGATTCCACGCCAAGATGCCGGAAGCCGCGCCTTGCTCAATCTGCGCCACCATCTCGCCGAACACGGGGCGGCCGGGTTCCTTCGCGCTCTGGCTCTCTGTATATTCGCGGACAATGAACAGATTATTTTGCTGCCGCGAAGATGCGAAGCTCGGCAAGTTGTGCCTCGATGGATAATATCTGACGCTCCTCGTCCTCCGACGACTTCCGGCATAGATGAAATATTTATTCATATTATTTTGCACTCGAAATCTTTATATTAAATCTGTCGCCATCGGCTCTTGCCCGTTGGAGCGCAAAACAAATTCTATTTGTATAACTGTCCGCTTGCCTCGGTAATGCTTGTTAATATTTCAAAAAACCCTTTTCGTATCTGGCCTGGAACTGCAGGAGAGGACGCGAAGCGTCCGCGATGAAAATTTTGTAAGTTCTGAAATGTGGTGTTTGTATCATAACGTTCGGACGCATTTCAAGCAAAATTCCTGATTTTTACCCCTACATTCACCCCTACATACGGGTATGCTCGGAATGTAGGGGTACGAAGCGCGGATTGCCCCATATCTCTTGGCCTTTTGAGCCACTGATCCGAAAACCGCAAGTCCTACTTCACTCCGAAAGGGGGTCTGTTCAGCCCCCTCCGACACTCGCACTATCTAAGCCGAAATGTTGCTCGTGTCTTCGGGGGCTTCACCTCGTCCGATGGTGCCAAAATTCTTCCCTTCAAGAATATACCAAACTGGTATATTCCACAATCGACTATAACGTGGTAGTATGTCTATGTCGAAGAAGTACCTACCACGATATCAAAAACTAACCCAGAAACTTCGCGCCGCTCGCCTTGAGGCAGGATTAACCCAAGTAGAAGCAGGAAAGAAGTTGAGAAAACCACAAGCGTATCTCTCGAAAATCGAACGTGGCGAGCGCGGGTAGATGCGGTGGAGTTGGCGGAATTTGCGAGGGTATACGGCAAAAGTATTAACTATTTCATAAAATAACAACCATTATGGAAAAAGGGGGAAAGCGGAGAAATGAATAAGAAAATATGGTTCTTTGGTATCGGCATCGTGGTCGCCGTCGCTGTGATTGCCATGGTTATTACAACTACACTCAAGCCGTGGGGCTTCAAAAGTGTGCCGAGTTTGCTCAGGCAGCGGATAAGGATTTGGCGCAGCAGCTCAAAGGGGGAGCAGGGTATTTAGGCCAAACCAACTATAACTTCAAAGACAACACGTGCTATGAAAGTATCATTACCACCTACGACAACGCCTACAACAACCCCAGTGCGACCGGCACTACTGAAGACCAGTCTATCGAGAACCTGTACACCCACCAAACATTAAGTGTATGCGTCACGCGTGGAACAACTGAGGACTCTGGCACAGACTGCGCAGAAATACTTCAGCGACTTCAATCGGATTTTTTACCAACTGTATTGAGGACAAACTACTAACTTAATCGAAAAATTAGCAAGATCAACTGAACCAGGCTAACATAAGATCGCATTGACTTGAGCGTGACGCGGATCGAGTTGCGATAAAGGAGGTGGGACAGACGTCTCTTCGTTGGGATGGCCCTTCAGCCCACGTGACTTCGCGATAAACTCGATCGCCTCAGGAGTGCCAGGCTTGGTGAGGCAGGTCGGGGCCCTGCCCCACGGGCCGGCGGAACCCTCAATTCTTGGCGGTCCCGTACTTTCAATGGGTTGGGCTGGTTCTTGGAGCCTGTCAACCCCGGTCATGGCGCCCGCATCTTACAGGTCCACCCTGGCACGGGTAGCGTTCCGGCTGTGGATCCCCAGCGGGTTTGAAGTGGGTG
>CAVUWW010000034.1:0-8847 GCA_963745135.1 uncultured bacterium
GAACCTTTCCATAGAACAGCAGCAGATCGCTTTACAGAACGCGCAGCAGAATCTTGACTACACGAGCGTCCGCGCGCCGATTGACGGCGTGGTTTCGGCGGTGGATGCGGTCGTCGGCGAAACGGTGCCGTCGCCGGCCGTGAGCATCGTCGGTTCGAGCCAGGTTGCCGAGGTCACCTTGAATGAAGTGGATGCCGCAAAGGTTAATGTCGGGCAGGAATCGACGCTGACTTTTGATGCCCTGCCGAATCTGTCGCTCGCCGGGCAGGTCGTGGAAGTGGATCCCGTGGGGACCGTGAGCCAGGGTGTTGTGAACTACAACGTGAAGGTGAGTTTCACTCAGCCCGCGAACACGACGAGCACCAATGAAGTGAAGCCGGGCATGAGCGTGACGGCGAATATTGTGACGCAGGCGGACCAGAATGTGGTCGTCGTGCCGAACGCGGCGGTTGTAACGCAGGGGACGGCGAAATATGTTCTGGAACCGGCGACACAGCTTTCGGCGGCCGAGCTTGCTTCGAGCACTGCGGCAGGCGGCATCGTGCTCCCGGCGGTGCCGGTGCGCGTGCCCGTCACGGTCGGCATCGCGAACAATACGATGACCGAGATCGCGTCCGGGCTGAATGTAGGCGACCAGTATATAGCGAAGACCATAACGGGCGTCGCGGCCTCGACTGCCTCGACAGGCGGCACGAGCGCGCTGCGGGCGCTTGGCGGCGGGGGAGCCGGCGGCGCGGTGAGGTTCGGCGCCGGAGCGGCCGCGGGGCTATAGGGGCATACGAATTTGCGAATTTTTACGAATATACGAACGGGAAATATAATTTCTTATTCGTATATTCGTACCGATTCGTACATTCGTATGCCAATCCAATGAAGGACATCATCATCTGCAAAAACATAATAAAGAACTATGGCTTCGGCGACACGGAGACCAAAGTTTTGAAGGGAATCACGTTCTCAATCCGCGAAGGCGAGTTCGTGGCGATCATGGGACCGTCGGGTTCGGGGAAATCAACAATGATGCATATCTTGGGCGCACTCGACACGCCGACCTCGGGCGAATATTTTTTGGACGGCAAGGACGTTTCCAAATTGTCAGACGACGAGCTCGCCGACATCCGCCGCGAGAAGATCGGTTTCGTGTTCCAGTCGTTCAACCTGCTGCCGCGGACGACGGTCCTGCGGAACGTTTCCTTGCCGCTCATCTATGAGGGCGTGGACAAGGTGAAGCGCGAGAAGGTTGCGGAAAAGGCGCTCACCGATTCTGCGTTCCCGGAAAAATTCTGGTACCACCATTCGAACCAGCTGTCGGGCGGCATGATGCAGCGCGTGGCGATCGCGCGGTCGCTTGTGAATAACCCGACGCTCATCCTCGCCGACGAGCCGACGGGCAATCTCGATTCGGTAACGGGCGAGATCGTGCTGGGGACGTTCCAGGAATTGAACTTGAAGCACGGCAAGACGGTCGTGCTCATCACGCACGAGCGGTATGTCGCCCTGCACGCGGACCGCATCATCCACATCCTGGACGGCAAGATCGTGCAGGAGGAGACGACGCACCAGAAGCATATCGCGACAAAGCACGCGGAAGCCGTAGTGTGAAACAATTTTCAATTTTCAATTTCTAATTTTCAAACAATTTTCAATTGGTTAATGTCTTAATTTTCAAACATCAATTCATTCATTGAAAATTTCATCATTGGAAATTGTTTGAAAATTGAAAATTAGAAATTGAAAATTTACCTCTATGACCACAACCGACCTCTGGGAAGAAACCTACAGCGCGGTGACCGTGAATAAAGTGCGGTCCGGCTTGACGATGCTCGGCATCGTGATCGGCATCGCCTCGGTGATCGCGCTCACCGCTGTCGGAGCCGGCGCGCAGTCCTCGGTCCAGTCGTCCATCCAGTCCATCGGCTCAAACCTCATCATCATAACGCCGGGCGCGACGCGGACCATCGGCTCGACGGTGAGCGCCGGCCGCGGCACCGCGGAAACGCTCACCCTGGACGACGCGACGGCGATTAGCCAGCTGCCGGGCGTTGAGGCGGTTGCGCAGGAGATAAGCGGCCGGTATCAGGTAATCTACTCCGGCACGAACACGAATACGAGCGTCCTCGGGACGACTTCGGCGTATCCCACGGTGCGCGACCTGCAAATTGACCAGGGAAATTTCATCACCGACACCGACGTGGCAGATTCGAACCGCATCGCGGTCATTGGTCCCACGGTTCTGCAGGACCTCTTCAACCCCTCCGGTAACGCGACGGCGACGGACGATGAGGCAATCGGGCAGGCGATCCGCATTAAGGGCATTGATTTCACGATCGTAGGCGTGACGGTCGCAAAAGGCGGCAGCGGCTTCAGCAACCAGGACGATATGATCTACGTGCCGCTCACGGCCGCGCAGCACTTTTTGCTCGGGAACAGCGCGTACCTTACGGAAGTGGATGTGGAGGCGCAAAGCGCGCAAGTGATGACGCAGGTGCAGAACGAGATCACAGCGCTCCTGCTCCAGCGGCATAATATCTCCGAACCCGACGACGGCCGATTTAGCGGTATTGAACCAGGCGAGACATCGTCGCCGGCGGCGTCAAGCGTCACTGGCACGTTCACGACGCTCCTCGCCGCCATCGCCGCCATCTCGCTCTCGTCGGTGGCATCGGCATCATGAACATGATGCTCACGACCGTCACCGAGCGTACGCGCGAGATCGGCCTGCGGAAAGCGATCGGCGCGAAAAAGAAGGACATCACGATGCAGTTCCTCGCAGAGTCGGTCACGCTGACCTTCGCCGGCGGCGTCACCGGCATCATATTGGGATGGCTCATCGCGTTCGTCATTTCATTTTTCACCGGCATCGCGACGAGCGTTTCCATCAGTTCGATCATCCTGGCGTTCTGCGTGTCGGCCGGCATCGGGATCGTATTCGGCTACTACCCAGCAAGGCGCGCGGCGGGATTGAACCCGATTGAGGCGCTGAGATATGAATAATTTTTTCGTCATCCTGAGTAACAGCGAAGGACCTCATGTTTTGCTTTATGAATGAGATTCTTCGGCTGTGGCCTCAGAATGACGGAATAGATGGAATAGAAAGGTCGGGAATATTATTATCAAAATTATGAAAAAGCAAACAGCAGTCATCTTGCTTGTCGTCATCGCGATTGTCGCCTTCATCGGCGGGATGTATTACGGCAAGGCGTCGGCTCCGGCGAGACGGCGGGAACCTTGCCGGCACCGGCGGAACATTCACGCGCACGGGCTCCGGCACCAATCGGTTCGCCGGCGGCGCAGGCGGCGCGGCAATCGCTGCGGGGCAGATTACCGCGGTGAACAGCCAGAGCTTCACGCTCCAGCTCGCGAACGGCAATTCGGAGGTGGTATTCTATTCGCCTTCGACGCAGATCACCATGACGCAGACGACGGCTGGCACCCCGAGCAACCTCACTGTGGGTACGGAGGTCATCGTGTCAAGCAGCACGGCGAATTCAGACGGCAGCATCACAGCGGCGGCGGTCCAGATAAGGTCAGGAAATACGGCTGGCGGCGGGTTCCCAAGGAGCGGAACCAGCCAATAACACAGTTAAACAGGGATTTTATGGCGGATAGGAGTGGATAATCTGCAAAGATGGCCATTGTAAATTCTGCGATAGGCGTCTTTGCAGCTTGCGGATTTCCGGGTATTCCATCGCCATAGATATGATATAATGGAAATTACAGTAGGGAATTTTTTCCCCTCTGTTTGAGGTAATCGTTCATTCCATGCCCCCCAAAAGAGCTACCGGGCGGAAAAAAGTTTCAATTCGAAGGCCGAGAAAGGCCCAAGCTAAAGCACGGCCAAAAAGAAGAACAGCAGCAAAACTGAAGAAAAAGATTTCCTTACGGCAGTCGCTGAAGCAGTTCATCAAGACGCGCCGGCGTTTGGCTCCTGCTGTTTTCAAATTTAAAGTCCCGCCGCTCTACAAGCATGAGTCGAATCCAATTATCGAGCCGCGCCAGGGGAATTTTTGGGAGATGAAGGCGACGTTCAATCCGGGCGCCGTGTACGCCGACAAGCGCGTGCATCTTTTGTATCGCGCGATCGGCGGCAACGACGTTTCGGTTTTGGGTTACGCCGCGAGCAGCGACGGCATCCACGTGGACGAGCGCTTGGATGCTCCGGCGTTCGTGCCGGTTATCAAGCCGGCCAGCGGCCAGCGACCAGCGACCAGCAGTGCCGCCGCCGATTTATTCCTCGGGCGGGGGATGGAACGGCGGCTGCGAGGATCCGCGGCTCATCCTGATTGATAACGACGTTTATCTGATGTATACCGCGTTTGATGGCTGGGGTTCGATCCGCATCGCACTCGCCTCGATCAACTTGGGTGATTTTTTGGCGAAGCAATGGAAGTGGAACGATTCGATGCTGATATCGCCGCCCGGCGAGATCCACAAGAATTGGGTTCTCTTTCCGGAAAAGATCCACGGCAAGTTTGCGATTTTGCACAGCATCTCGCCGGAGGTTTTAGTGGAATACGTTGACGATCTCAACGAATTCCAGAAGGACGAGCGGTTCATCAGGAGCCATTATAATCGCGTTTCGAATACCAAAAGCTGGGACAGTTGGGTGCGCGGCGCAGGGCCGCCGCCGATCAGGACGAAGTTGGGCTGGCTTTTGTTTTATCACGCCATGGACACGCGCGACCCGAACCGCTATAAGCTCGGCGCGATGGTTTTGGATTTGAACAATCCGACGAGAATTCTGTACCGCACGAAGGCGCCGATTTTGGAGCCGGATGAATGGTACGAGAACACCGGCTGGAAATCGGGAGTCGTTTATTCCTGCGGCGCGGTCGTGAAGGACGGCGAGCTGTACGTTTATTACGGCGGCGCGGATTCGGTGTCGTGCGTAGCGATGGCGAACTTGGACAAGTTTTTGGAAGAGCTCAAGAAGCACGGCGTGGCGCGGCTGGTGCCACAGAAAAAGCAAAAATAAAGAAAGGCCTCTGAAACAAAACTTGACCTGCGTTCGTATTAAGTACTACAATGACAGCATGGCTAAAAAAGAAGAACAAAAACTGCTTTTCAACGCGGTGCTTCCCGGGGCCTTGAAAGTTCGAATCAATAAGGCCGAGGAGGGCGGATATTGGGCGAAAGTCGAAGAAATCCCTTGCTATTCACAGGGAGAAACTTTTTCAGAGCTTTTTGATGTCCTGACGAGGGCTATTTACGCGTTTTATAATGTTCCAGAAAAATTAATTTCGGAGCTTGGATCGTATTTCCCCGTGCGTTCAGTGCAAAAGGCGATTGCGGAAGAGCATCCTCCGGAGAAATATACTTTGGATGACATCTTGCCGAAGCAGCGTCTCGGGGAAATCCGTGAATTGCAACGGATCTCCTGATCGTGGACTATCCAAAACTTGCCAATTGTTCCTTTATAGACTTGTATAGACTTGCAACGCGCCTGCAAAAAACTGGGCGGCTGTTCGGTTGTAAAAGCGGGCAAGCACGTGGTCAAAATAATCCATAATGCCACAAACGAGGCGTTCGTCATACCGAGCAACAAGCCGCTCAAGCGCGGCTTGGTTTGGGATTTCGTGAGAAGTTTCCTTCAGGCAAAATGCGGTTTTACCGAGCAGGCGATTTTCGAAGTATTGTGGTGTTAATTTGGAACGCAAAGCCCTCCTGTACCGGGATATTGCGGAACAAGCTGGCAACGATATCCGGCAGGACAAGTTGGGGCGTTTTGGATGGCTCCGCCGCAACGTATGCCGGCCGCCGGATATTCATTTAGGCGGGTGGGGAATTTCAGGAGCAGGATGATGAAGCCGACGATGAACACAATCGGCGCCACCACGCCAACGACCGCGCTCACAGCCAGGAATTTTTTGCCATGAACGGCGTGCCCTGAGGCGACCTCCGGCTTCAGTGCGACCAAATTCTTGTAAATTTTATAGGTGTAAACGAGCGCAAACGGCGTGACGAGCAGCATCGCGATTCCGTAAAGAAGCCACCCGACAATTTTTCCAGCAAATAGCGCGACGGGCAGGTAAACGACGAGCAGGATGACGGCAGCGCAACAAAGCGCGAGCAAGAGACAGCGCCCGAGCGTCGCCCACCAATAGCCCTTCACGTACGCGCGGCTTTGCGCGAGCGCGTCCAAACCGCGCCGGTTTTCGAGGATGACGATGAATTTCGAAAAGGAGAGCGCTACGGCGAGGATGATGCCCGGCACGATGAGCATCACGAAGCCGCCGAGCATGGCGAGCGCGCTCAAGATCGAAACCCAAATATATGGCCAAAAGAGCGGCACGCTTTTCCGGTATGAATCATTGAAGTCAGTTTTGTGTTCGAGCGCGATGACGATGGCAATCGAAGCAAAAACCGCAAGCACCCCGCCGGTGGCACTAAAGAGGAACCCGAAAATAGTTGCCGGAAAGCCCCGGCTTGAGGCGATGCTCCCGAGTGCGAGGAAGAGCGCCGGAATCAGCGCGATTTTTATCAAAACCCAAAACCGCTGCTTGTAAGTGCGCCATGAGTCGGAAAAGAGCGCGCCGACCGGATGCATCCTGAAGATCTCGGGCATAAGCTTATTGTATCATGTTCGGCATTCCGGCGTGGTTGATGACGGATTTCGGTTCTACGGGCAAGCTGCCAATTCCCAATGCTCGCCGACACGGGGGACCGAACGCGGTTCCCCGACCCCCTCCGCAGCTCGATTCTCCCCGTGTCCACCACGTAGGAAAAGTCAAATCCCCAGAAGTCGCCGCACACGGCGCGGCTGCGAGTTCGTATTGTAATTTGGGGGCAAACGAGAATTCGCGGTTTCGCAAAATATGGTTCGAGCCGATGTTTTTGAGAAATGTTGTTATCGCAATTCCGTTTTTCTCTTCAAGTAGTTTCGAGGCCTGATTGAGCGACAGAATAAACTCTCTCGCGGGTTCGAGCCACGAAAGCCCCTTGTCGCCGAAATCGGATATTTTTTCTTGCAGTCCGATTTTCCGAGAAAGCAGTTGCTCCTTCTTTGCGGCGTATTCGGTCTGGGTCAAGGCGTCGGCCAGATAGACATCGAGGAGTTTGGACAGCTTCACTTCCACGCGAGCCACTTCGTTTTTCAAAACATCAATCTGCGCTCGCGCTTCCTCCCGCGCCTTGTCCCGTTCCGCTTCCAAAAGGGCAAGGGCTTTCTCGGTGTATTCGTTCGAGAGAGAAACTTTTTTGAGAAATAAAATTATCTGCTCCGTTAGCAACTCCTCGCGCAGATAATGCTTTTCTTGGCACACACCGCCTTTCTTCGTGCAACGATAGTATGCATGGCCTTTCTGCATTTCGGCGGTGATGGAGCTTCCGCACGAGGCGCATTTCATGAGGCCGAGAAAAGCAAAATCGTGCCGTTTGGTTTCAATCGTCTTGCCGCGCTTCGCGCGCACCTCTTGGCAGAGGTCAAAAAGTTCCTTCGAGACAAGGGGTTCGTGGCGTCCCTCATACAGTTCCCCGCGATACCGCATGAGGCCGTAGTAGAACGGGTTAGTCAAAATCTTCTGGATATTGCTAAGCGCAATCTCCTTGCCGAGGTTGCCTTTCAATCCGTGCGCCTTGCACCATAGGACGAGAGCGTGAAGCGTGTAGTTGCCTGTCGCATACATCTCAAAGAGCTTGCGGACGAGCGGGGCTTTTACGGGGTCAATATCAATCCCTCTGGTCTTGGGGTTATTGAGATAACCAATCGGTGCCCAGCTCGGCCATACGCCGTTGCGTAGCTTCTGCCGCAAGCCGCGCTTCACGTTCTCCCGCAGATTGTCCACGAAGTATTTTGACTGCCCGAAGGCGATATTGAGCATAAACAGGCCTTGCGGTGTCGGCTCAAACCAGAACGTAGGGAACTTGAGGGATTTAATCAGGCCTCGGTCAACAAAATGTATTATCTTTCCTCCGTCCACGGAATTGCGGGCAAGGCGATCTGGGTGCCACGAGAGGATACCCTGCGCCTTGCCTTTTTCCACGAATGACAACATTTCAGCGAACTTTATACGGCCGGGTTCTTTGGCGGTCTTTGCTTCCTCGAAGGAAGCGATAATTTCAAGTTTTTCTTTGGCTGTAAATTCCCGAAGCTCAACGAGTTGAGCTTCTATGGATAAGACCTGTCGGTCATCTTCCTCGGTACTCTTGCGTGCATAGATAACGTATTTCATGGCTTCAAAAATTTTCTTTTCCCAGACGAAACCGCGAATTCTCGTTTGCCCCCAAATTACAATATGAACTGGCCGCCGCGCCCTGCGCGGCCAACCCTGTGGACTTGCCTTTTCTCACTGTGTGCAGGACAATTGAGATAGCGCGAACGGTTTTTGACACCCCCCAATCTGAAACGCCAAACGCGGCGGAGCCGCACCAATAAAGACCGCCAAAGAACCCGTCCGAAACATCGGCTCGAACCATATTTTGCGGGAAAAGAAAATTTTTATACATTATCTCTATGAAAGAATTTTTGCGAGACCAACTCGAAAAGGAGAAAGTAGCCGCTGGGCCGCGCTTGGCGTATTTTTCTTAAAATCGTAATCATTTATTGGGGGCTTATGGGTGTCGTTTTTCTATTCACTCCTGCGTGGTTAGTTGGAATAATCTTTTGCGTTGCCGCCGCATATGTTTGGTATCGCACAAACAAAAGCCCCAAGAAATAACTTTTAACCATGAAAAGAATAAAAAGTTTATTAGTTGGTTGGTTAGAGATTTTAATCGGCGGTTTGATTCCATTTTTGTCAGACATTAGATGGTTCTTATTTTATCTTTTAATCGTTGTTCTTATGACATCGGTAATGCGAGCAGATTACTTGAGAAATAAATCTCGCCACCGTTAGGAGTGTAGATGTA
>CAVUWW010000035.1:0-21768 GCA_963745135.1 uncultured bacterium
CCTCGTAGCCCTTTTCCTTGAAAATTTCGCCGAGGCGTTCGAGCATCGTCGCGAGCGGCAGGTCGAGGAGGTAGCAGGTCGCACCCAAGGCGGCAGAATTGCGCATGATCGGCGGCGCGTTCAGGATTTTCGCGAACGCGGACATCGGCAGTTCCACGGCGCGCCCGCCCAATTTCGCTTTGTCGTCGTTTTCGAACCGGTCGGCGAAAACCACGCCGCCTTCGCCAAGCTCGCCCATGTGCAGTTTCACCGTTTCTTCGTTCAGTGCGATGAGCGTGTCGAGGTTCGCGTAATCGCCCGTGATTTTTTCCCGCGAAAAGCTCACGCGCATGGCGTTGTGCCCGCCGCGGATGAGTGAAGGATAATCGAAATTTGAAAAAACTTCGTAGCCGACTTTCATGAGGAGCTGTCCCAAAGTGCCGCCCGCTTCGCGGACGCCGTCGCCCGCCGCGCCGCCGATGAGTACGGTATGAATTGATTTGTGCAACCGATGTGGCGCGTCCATGTCGTCATTATAGCATGGCTTCTTGTCATCCTAGCGGAGGATGGAACCCACGCTTTAAAATTCATTAAAAGAAATTTGACAAATTAATTGCGAGGACTATGGTGAAATCAAGACAGGAACCTGCGCAAGATGGCGGGTTAAATCCCTGCTTGGCGCGAAAACAGCCACCTAAATGCGGCTGTTTTCGTTTTTTGTAGGTTTTACCTGCACAAACCTCAAATTTCATTACTTCTGGCAGCAAGGCGAAAATGAAAGTTCATACTTTCATTTTCCTTATTTGTTAATTCAATTGAATTAGCAAATATATACTAATTCGCAAACCGCAAAAGTGTGGATTTCCGCCTTCGCTGGAATGACAGGGCAGATGAGATTCTTCGCTTTCACTCAGGATGACAGAGGGGAAGATTAAATGTTAAAGTGAATTCGTACCCATGCCTGACGCACCACAGAAAATCAAGATCGGATGGTTCACTTTTTCCTGCTGCGAGGACAACACGGTCGTGATGACGGAAGTGATGAACGACCACTGGCAGGATTGGAAGCGGATTTTTGATTTCCGCTACGTGCCGGTTTTGAAATCGAAGAACATTTTTGACGAATTTGATATTGCGTTCGTTGAGGGTGCGATTGCTTCGCCGGCGCACGAGGCGCGGGTGAAGGACATCCGCCAGCGCTCAAAAAAACTAGTGGCCATCGGCGCCTGCGCCGTGACCGGCCTGCCGTCGGGGCAACGCAATACGTTCACGCCGGGGCAGATGCAAGAAGTACAGTTCCTTATAGACCGGTTTGGCGCGTTGCCGAAAGTGCTGAAAGTGAGTGATGTGGTACCCGTTGACGTCGAAGTCGGTGGCTGTCCTATGGATGGGAAAATTTTTCTTGAAAAGGTCAACGCACTGGTCGTGGAATTGCGTGGCATGAGCGTTATAAAATAATAATGAAGTTATGAAAAACAAGAATATGAAGATCTGTAGCGCTTGCTTGTTGGGAGTAAAATGCCGTTACGATGGGAAGAGTAAAAGAAACGGAAAAGTTGTAAGCCTTTTCGGAAAAGATTTTTTGATTCCTATTTGTCCCGAACAGCTTGGCGGTTTGCCAACGCCGAGAGAAGCGGCCGAACAGAAGGGCAAAAAAGTATATACGAAATCAGGAAAGGATGTTTCAAGAGCGTTCAACGGAGGGGCAAGGGAAGTTTTGAAAATAGCAAAGTTGTTTGGTGCAAAAGAAGCAATTTTGAAACAAAGGAGTCCTTCGTGTGGCTATGGCCAAATTTACGACGGTACTTTTTCCGGAAAAATTGTTAGGGGGAATGGAGTGACCGCCTCCTTGCTGAAGAAAAACGGGATTAAAATTATAACCGAAGAAGATTTGTAATCCTACCATCGGTAGGAAGCCGCCATGCATTCATTTGATCTCACTATGGAGAAAATAACGAAGATCGAAGGCAACGCCTCGCTTTCTTTGAGTGTCAAAGACGACAAGGTGACGGACGTCAAATTTTCGATTGCGGAATACAAGCGTTTCTACACGGAGGCGCTGAAGGGCAAGGCGATCCTCGGCGTGCCGCAGCTTCTGGCGCGCATTTGCGGCACGTGCTCGAACGCGCACATTATGGCGAGCATCACGGCGTGCGAATCGGCGCTCGGCATCACGCCGTCGGAGCAGACGATGACTTTACGGACGCTCACCGCGCACGGGCTCATGATCCGCGACCACGCCCTGCATCTTTATCTTTTCTCGATGCCCGACATCTTTGGCAAGGATGCGTTCTTGGATTTCGACGAGAGTGATCCCGAACAGCATCAGATGCTTCATGACGGCTTCAACGTGAAATCAGCGGGAAATTTTTTGGCGACGCTCATCGCGGGGCGTTCGGTGCACGCGACGTATCCCACTATCGGCGGCTTCCTGCATTTTCCTGAAAAGGAGGGTATCGTCGAAGCGATCCAGAAACTCGAAGCGGCGCGTCCGGCGGTGCTGCGCCTCATTGAAGTATTCAAAAACGCGCCATTCCATTTTGACCGGAAGGCGACCTTCATGGCGCTCGTCCCCGAAAAGAGCTATGGCTACCTCGGCGGGCAAATCATGACGAGCAAAGGGGAAACGTTCGGCGAAGACAAGTTCCGCGAGCACCTGGAGCACGTTGTCATTCCATATTCACAGGCGTCCGGTTATGAATATAAAGGCGAAAGCTATCTGGTCGGCGCTTTGGCGCGCATGAATTTGGCAAAAGACAAGTTGCATCCGAGCACAAAGGAATCGGCGAAGGAGGCGCTGGCGCTTTTCCCTTCGACTGATGTTTTTTATAATAATCTCGCCCAAGCGATCGAGATTCTCCATTCGATTGATGAAGCCGTTGACATCTTGAAAAGCGCGACATTCGTTCCGGAGCCGGTTATAAAGAGCGCATACCGGGAAGCGGTCGGCGTGGGCGTTGCGGAGGCGCCGCGCGGCACGCTGTACCATAAGATTACGCTTGGCGCGGACGGCATCGTGAAGGAGGGCGAGGTTATTGTGCCCACCGGCCAGAATCAGATTAACATCGAGCAGGACATCGGGCGTTTGGTGCAGGGATTACTGCCCGACACGGAAAAAGAAAAGATTGAATTCGAAATCGAAAAGCTGATTCGCGCGTACGATCCGTGCATGAGCTGCGCCGCGCACTTTTTGAAAGTGGAGTGGGAGAAGGAATTTGGTAAATAATATCATTCCCGCGAAGGCAAGAATCCAGTTTTTTTGAATTCTGGGTTCCGGATAGCTCCCGGATCAAGCCCGGGATATACCCGCTGGGCTTCCGGAATGGCAACGCTCATCGACCCGCATTCAGCTCGTAAAAATTTTCAAACAGCTTTGCGACCAAGATCGGTCCCGTGCCGCCTGGGGTTTTCGTATAATCGATATCTTTCCCTCCGGCATTTTCAGGATCGAAATCGCCGATAGTTTTTCCTTCCGCAGAACGGTTGAAGCCGAAGTCAATGACCGCGGCGCCTTTTTTTAAATGCTCCGCGTTGAATAAACGAGCATGGCCTGCGCCGCTCACGATGATGTCCGCGCCGTCAAGTTTTGATTGGATGTCTTTGATGCTCGCGTCAAGCACGACCAGTTCCGCAACCTTATTCTGCAGCCAAAAGCCGATTGGTTTTCCGATTAAAAAGCCGGCACCGATTACGACGGCCTTCAAATCCCGAAGATTGCGGTTCTCAAGCTTCAGAATTTCATCGAGCGTCCCGACGGACGGCGGCATGATGGTGCCCCTGCCGGTATAGAACGCCCCAAGCGTCGCCTCGCCAAGGCAATCGACATCTTTTTCTTTCGGAATGGCGTTCAGCGCGTAATGCCGATTTATCTTTTCCGGCAGCGGAAGCTGGACGATGAAGCCGCCGCAATTTTTCGGGCCGGCCAAACGCCCGATTTCCGCGCGCAAGTCGTCCGTTGTAACGTCGTTCGAAAGGCGATATGTCCTGAAATCAATTCCCAGCGACTTTGCGACTTTCTCCTTTTGCCCAACGAAATTAATCGAAGCCGGATCGTCGCCGACCAAAATTGCACCGAAGAACTTGTCCGGTTTTGGCAGTTTGGCAAGTTGTTCCAAAATCCCGCTCGCGATGTTTTTGCCGTCAATCACCATTCTTCCACCATATCACCTCGTGCCGCATTTTTCCAGAATCAGGAATTCGGTTAAGTGGCACGGTCGGGCGGTTTAACCGAAATAAAAAAACCGGCAACGCAGGAGGCGCGCCGGCAGAATTGAAACAATGGAATCAAAATCGAAAGTGTTCAAATATCAACCTTCCGAACCTCGATGCCCGCGTCCGACATATACTTCAAGCCGTTGGTCGGATAGACGGTGCCGGGAACGACGACGGTTGCGATGCCGCATCCCATGAGCAGTTTGGCGCATGCCACGCAAGGTTCCGAGTTCACGTAGACCGTGGCACCCTCGAGCGAAGGGCCGCCCGTCTTCCCGTGATTTTGGACGGCGACCTGTTCGGCGTGGAAGCAGCCGACATCGTTCGCCGTTCCCGAGGGAATGCGGTCGCGCTCCCTGATGCAGCCGATTTCTTCGTTGCAATCGGAAGTCCGGTAATTGAATCCCTGCGAGATGATGTTCCGATCTTTCACAATTACGCACCCGAATTTTCGGGTCGCGCCGCAGTATCGCCCATCGGCATCTTTTTTGTAGCAGCCGTTTTTGTCGCGCTCGGCGCCGCGGAGGCAATCGGAAAGGCCTGATGCCGCAATTGCCACCTGCATGAAATAGCGGTCCCATCGGTAGATTTCAGCCCGGAAATCCTTGTCGCCGCCGAGAAGCATTGTGGTAAGGCCGCTTGAGCCGAAGCCGCCCGTGCCGCGCTTCGTAGAATTTTCAATGAGATCCGGATCTTCTTGAAATTCCGGAAGCTCCACTTTCGTGAAAACGAGCTGCGCTACGCGCATTCCCTTTTCAACAGTGAAAGGAAGTTCGCCCCGGTTACGCAGGAGAATCCCAATTTCACCGCGGTAATCAGGGTCAACGGTGCCGGGACTATTTGAAAGCTCGACGTCGTGTTTATTCGCCAGACCCGATCGAGGTCTGACCTGGCAATCCGTTGGAAATGGGACGGCAAAGACGATGCCGGTCCCGATAAGCATACTTTTGCCCGGCTCAAGAATCTGGGGCAGTTCGCCCAGCGGCATACGGCTCTTTTTGTCCAATGCGTGATAAGCATAGACATCATAACCTACTGCTCCATCGGACGCGCGTTCCGGAGGTTTGGCGTCGGGATATTTCCTGCAAAATTTCACCAGCACGTGGGTCTCCTTGGGCAATCTCTGATTTCATTTCAAAGACGCTGCTTCTCTTATAATCCAATCGCGGAATGCCGTCAATATGCCTATTCGATTCCGGGCACCGGAAATCGCAATGAAAATTCTTTTACTTTTTCCTTGATAGCCGGCAATTTGGCGTCATCGGTTCGGTTTATCAACGTTTCATCCATTAAATCAGCTATGGTTTGCATGTCGCTTTCCTTGCAGCCGCGCGTCGTCAATGCCGGCGTGCCGAGGCGGATGCCGGAAGGATCGAGGGGTTTTCGCGGATCGAACGGGATCATGTTTTTATTTATGGATATGCCGACCCGCTCCAAAACCTTTTCCGCTTCCTTGCCGGTGATGCCCTTGCTGCCAAAGAGGTCAACTAGCATCAGATGGTTTTCCGTGCCGCCGGAAATGATCCGGTATCCTTTTTTCTGCAAAGCTGCGCGCGAGCGCCTGCGCGTTCTTGATCACCTGTTTTGAATATTCCGCGAAGTCAGGTTTCAGTGCCTCGCCATAAGCGACTGCTTTTGCCGCGGTGATATGGTCGTGCGGTCCGCCTTGCACGCCGGGGAAAACGGACTTGTCTATCGCGGACGCAAATTTTTCTTTGCACATGATCATCGCGCCACGCGGGCCGCGCAGGGTTTTGTGGGTTGTTGTTGAGACGACATCGCAGATTGGCACGGGATTTTCCAATTGCTTGCCTGCGATGAGTCCGGCGATGTGCGCGATATCGGCGAACAAAAACGCGCCCACCTTGTCGGCGATTTCACGAAAACGTTTCCATTCGAGCGACCGCGAGTAGGCGGAGAAGCCGGCGAGGATCATCTTCGGTTTTTCGCGCACCGCAATCGCCTCGACCTCATCCATGTCAATAATTTCGTTTTCCTTTTTCAAAAAATAAGGAATGATGCTGTAAAGCTTGCCGGAAAAATTGAGCGGATGCCCGTGGGAAAGGTGGCCGCCCTGGTCGAGCGAGAGGCCAAGCACTTTGTCGCCGGGATTCAGGAGCGCCATATACACCGCCAAGTTCGCCGGCGAGCCGGACAGCGGCTGGACGTTCACATGCTCCGCGCCGAACAGTGCTTTAGCGCGGCTGATTGCCAAATTTTCAATTTCATCTATGACTTCATTGCCGCCATAATACCGCTTGCCCGGGTAGCCCTCGCTGTATTTGTTGTTGAGCACCGAACCCATCGCCTCGAGCACCGCCCGCGAAATATAATTTTCGCTAGCGATAAGTTCGATGCCCTCTTTCTGCCGCGCCTCTTCCCGCTTGATGATCTCGTACGCTTGCGGGTCGCTGGTTTTGATTGAGGGATAGTTCATTGGTTTGTTTGAATGGTTATTTTGAATGCAAAAAATAAATGACAGGACAGGATTTTTGCCGCACGAAGTCCTTTAAACTTTTACATTCCTACACCATAAGCCCATTTTAGCCGAAAAAACGGCTCTTGGAAACAAGCGAGGCATTCTTGACCGGAATCCGGGATATTGCAATAATACAGGAAATGGAAGCGAATAAAACCAAAAGGAGCCCGACGCACAAAATAGTTCGGGATTATGACACACTTGCGAAAGTCATAGACGGCTTGCGTGCGGTAAATTATCGCATTGTGGTTACCATTGGTTCGTGGGATCTCCTTCATATCGGCCATGTGCGTTATTTATTGAAGGCAAAAGATTACGGGGATATTTTGGTTGTGGGAGTGGACACCGATCGGGCAATAAAACTTTATAAGGGAGAATTGCGTCCGGTCGTTCCCCAAGATGAACGGTCTGAAATGTTGAGTTATCAGGATTGCGTTGATTTCATAACGCTCATCGACGACCTTAATGATGCGGGCGTCTGGCAATATGGGTTGATAAAGAAGCTTAAGCCAGATGTCTTTGTCGCCGTCGAGGACAGTTATCCGGAAAGTCAGCTTCAAGAGATAAGGAAGCATTGCAAGGAAATTGTTGTTCTTCCCCGGCAAGCGGAAAATACTTCGACCACACGTATGATTCAGGGCACGATCAAGAAGCAATTGGACCAGATGTACAAGCTGACCGAAAAGCGCTGATGAAAAAGATATTGCTTCTCTATGTTCCCGTTTTGCACGAGGGATACATCAAGCTCTTTAAGAAGTATCGGGGCAAGGTTGACGGACTGTATTTGCTCGGCGAAGACATTGTTGAGGAATTTTTCCCGTTACACAAGGAAATCCGCGCACTTGACCCAAAGACCGCAAAAAAGGCGGTTGAAACATTCAACTTTTTCCCAGTGGTCAAAGTAGCAGACAAAAAATCCCTTACGGGACTTAAACGATGCAATCTTGTTGTTGCAGACGAAGATATCTCTCGAAGCATTGTGCATACCTATTTCCCAAAATCAAAAGTGCGCTTTGAAAAAATATTCCTCCGCTGGGATGGCAGAACTGTCCAAAAGGCCAATGCGGTCGCATATGACAGGATCTCCAAAGATTTTTTTGACAGGAAAATGTGCAAAATGGCAGCAAATGAAGCCGAAAAGAGTTCCGATTGGTGGCGGCACGTTGGAGCTGTTGCCACGAAAAACAAAAAAATTCTTTTTCAAGCCCATAATCACCATGTTCCGTCGGAACATATGCCATATGTTAATGGCGATCCTAGGGACGTCGTCAAGGCCGGAACATTGAATTTGGTCTATACTTCACTTCACGCGGAACAATCCATCATTGCAGAAGCCGCCCGAAAGGGGATTTCGCTTCTTGGAACGAGCATATATATGAACATCTTTCCGTGTCCGCTCTGCGCGAAATTGATGGCTTACTCGGGAATTAAAAAGTGTTTTTTCAGGACGGGCTCCAATTGGCTTGATGCAGAGTCGGTCCTCCGCGCGAACGGGGTCGAAATAATTCTTGTCCGGTAACCAAGAAAGGTCCCGCTTCTTATGGCGGGGCTAGCCGAAGGGGAACCAGACCGGTATTGCGCGGCCGCGTTTGAGCTTGGGCACGATGAGATGCATATGCAGATGGGAAATGGTGGCACCCGTATAAGTCGTATCCCCGAAGCGCATCGCAAGCCCGCCTCCGGTCAGGTGATACTTTTTCACGGCCCACTTCTGAAGTTGGGAAATTTCCATCCAATCACGTGGTGCCAATTCGGAAAGCTGTTCCCTGTGTTGTTTTCCGATAATCAGGAAATGCCGGTCGGCGTTTTTGTACGGCTGGATGGTTTCCGTGATGAACCAATTTCCGATGGTCTTCAAGATCGGGTTCGTATGCCATTTCAGCGTACAGAGGGGGCAGGCATTTTCGCTTTCGGCCTCCTGAATAACCTTTTTATAGTGCGCCGTTTTCGCAAAACGTGCGTCCACAAGTTTTTTATTTTTCCTCATAACGACACTGGAATTTTAATCGGCGGATGCGGGTCATAATTTTCAAGCGCGAAGTCCTCGAACTTGAACCCGAAAATATCTTTCACGTCGGGATTTATTTTTACGCGCGGAAGCGTTTTCGGCTCGCGTGTGAGCAGTTCCTTCACTTGCTCCAGCTGGTTCAAATAAATATGCGTATCAGAAAGGGTATAAACCAAATCTTTCGCCTTAAGGCCAGCCACTTGCGCGACCATCATAAGCAGTAAGGCAAACTCGGCGATGTCGAAGGGCGCTCCGATGGGCACGTCGGAACTGCGCTGGAAAACGTGCAAGCTCAATTCTCCTTGCGCGTGAAAAAATTTGAAAAGGCAGTGGCACGGTGCGACGAACACTTTATCGGCATCAATGGGATTCCATGCGGTCACGACGAGACGCCGCGAATCAGGATTTGCTTTTAAGTCACGAATCAAATTGCTGATTTGATCAACTGGTTTCTCCCCGCCGGCATCAAATGCCCGCCATTGTTTGCCATAAATCGGTCCGAGGTCGCCCGGCTCGAGGCCGAGCGGGCCGCAAATCTCCGGCGTTGCCCAAATATCCCAGAGATGGACGCCGTCTTTATTGAGGTCGGACACCTTGGTGCTTCCTGACAAGAACCAAAGAAGCTCATAGACCATTGCTTTCCACGAACCCTTCATGCTGCGCGTCGTGATAAGCGGAAAGCCGTCGTTCAGGTCAAATCGCATTTGGTAGCCGCACACGGCGATATTGCCGACTTTTTGCGGGTCGGTTTTCTGCTTCCCGTTTTTTAAAACATATTCTACCAAGTCCAAATATTGCCGCATGATTTATGAATTCTATTACTTTTTCCGCTGATAAGTAAGGAACGTAAAATCGAATGGATTTTTTTCGTCCTTTTTATGTTCCTCGGAACTCGTCAGCATCCAATCGCCCTCGTTGAATTTGGGGAAAAACGTATCGCCTTCAAACGCGCCATGCACTTTAGTGAGATACAGGATGTTGGCGAGAGGCAGTGTCAGGGCATAGACCTGCCCGCCGCCGCAGACGAAAACTTCATCGCCGCCTTCCGCGTTTTTTGCGAGCGCAAGCGCCTCATCTAAAGCGTGCGCGACCAAACAGCCGTCGGCTGCATAGTTTGGATCCTGGGCGAGAACGATGTTTGTCCTGCCGGGAAGCGGTTTGCCGATGGACTCGAACGTCTTGTTCCCCATGATGATCGGATGTCCCATCGTGAGCTCCTTGAACCTTTTGAAATCGGCGGGAAGATGCCATGGAATCTTTCCCCGTGCGCCGATGACGTGGTTTTCGCCCACGGCGGCGATGATGGAGAGTTTCATGATATTGCCATCATTATATGGCTGCGCTTTCGCCGATGCAAACGGAAGAGATGTATCCAAATGATGCTCGCATTTAGTCATCTAAGAATGTGAGTATTCCGGCGCCGGTTGGGACATTTGCGGGTGAGTTTCCGGCCGGCGGTTAGTTTGTTATGATTCCCGTATCCGCTTGAGCTTGGCTGCGATTGCCTTCTTGAGCTTCCATGGGATTCAGCGATTCGTAAAGCTTTTGCAATGCTGTCTTCGTCTCAGGCGGAACGCTCTTGGCTTGCATGAGGCGTTGGTAGGGCGTCAGCGCTTCCCCGTACGTCTTTTTGCAAATGGAATTATTCACTTTTTCTTTTTTCAATATCTTCATCACCGGCCGGAAGAAATCGTTGAACAGCCGCAGCTCGTTGCGGTACAGATCATTCATCAGATCGCGCTGCGCCGCCGTATCGTACCGGCGGTAGCCCATCCATTTCCGGATGTGCGTGTAATTCTTCTGCTCGACGTAGGCATTGTCGTTCTTCTTGTTCGGCCGGCTCCGCGTGAAAAACAGCTTCTCCTTTTCGCAGTACCGCACCATGTGCCAGTTCACGAACTCGCCGCCGCTGTCCGAATCGACGCCCTTCAACCCGAACGGCAGCGAGGATTTGATCTCATCGACCGCACCCACGACCGCCTCCTCGCTTTTCCCGAGAACGGCCATTTGTTCCGACCAGCCCGTGGCGATCTCGACCATATCGAGGCTGTAGGCGAAGGTGCCTGACGGGTCGCCCCCGTTATGCGCCACCGTGTCCATCTCCATAAAGCCGATCTTTTTCGTGTCCCAGTCCGTGATCCGGATCGGTATGGAAGATTTCACGAGCGACCCGTGTCTGGCCATGCCGCGGTTCCGCGCGAGGTGCCGCATCTCCCGCTCGCGCTTCAGTCGGCGGTCGAGCGTCTTTGCGCTGATCGCGCCGAAGCTGCCGCAGGTCATTCTCAGAAATCCCAATCTCCTTTACGCGAACCAGCGCCTCCGCCAATGGCGCGAGCTGCGGCTTGAGCCTTGTGCCGCAGGGATATTCCAGAAGTTCCCACAGCTTGACGACCAGCGCCAGGAATGCGGAGCCGCACCTCCGGTGCCGCTTGCGCGACATCGAAGACGCGTAACCGTGCCCTGCCCGCAGGATGCGGACGGCGGAGCGCCGGTGGCAACCGGTGCTTTTGCAGAACTCATCGAGGATCGCCGTTTTCTCGGAACGCTTTTTCGCCTTCAGGTACCGCGCCTTGATCACCGCAAGCAATTCTCTCTTGGTTGTTTTTGTCATGATTTGCCTGCCGGTACGGTGGCTCACAGGCAAATGTCCCAACCATAGTTTACAAAGTCACAATTTGCATGGCTCAATTCGATGCTGATTGCCATTTTTCCGGCGTGCGGTATACTGGTATTAGCTTAGCTTCTTCACAATCGGCGCGCGACGCCAGACGTGACGACGCTCGCAAAGGACCCGGTATCGGGCATCCTCTGCACCTCTGTATAAGGGGCATTCCTTCGGGAGTGCCCCTCGTTATTTTTTTGAGTCCACGGATTCGCACGAATTTATAACGAATCAAAACAGATAATCGAAAGGTACTTGACCATGGTGCCCATCAATTTAATCAAAATTTAATGAAAATTGCGCTTATTTCAGCACTCTTGCGGTCTCAAGATACCACTGCGGCACTTCCCTGAAGCGGTCCGATGGGTTCGGCAATAAATCGGTTGTGATACCCTGGACGTTTTTGTTCGCCACATAGAGATCATTTGGCGAAAAGAGGAATACGGCGGGATTGTCATTTACGATGTCGTTTTGCGCGGCGGCGAGTTCCTGTGTGCGCGAGGCGTCGTTCATGGTCTCCCGCGCGGATTCGATCAGCTTATCCACTTTCGGATTGCTGTAGATGGCGAGGTTCAAGCCCGGCGAGAAGCGCTGCGAGGAATCCCAGAAGGAATACAGGTCAGAGCTTGGCCCGAGGATGTTGCCGAAGAGGAGCGCTTCGTAGCTGCGGTTTTCGATGTCGTCCGCGCCAATCGAATCCGGCGAGTCAGTCGTGATGGTTACCTGCGCGCCGATTCTTTGCCATGCCGCTTGAAGCGCGTTCGCGGTTTTCACAAGGAAATCTACCTGCGGCGCGGTAAGGTTGATTGTGAGCGGCACGGAAGTTTTTTGGATGGTCTTTGCGCGGACGCCGTCGTCGAATCAATTACCCATCCTGCGGCATCGAGCGTGGCGGAGGCGGCATCAAGGGAGAAGGGAGAGGTGAGCGGGGAGGAGGAAGCAGGGAGGAGGGAAGAAGAATAAGCAGCATCGGGAGGAACCGGTCCGTAGTCTGGGATTGCCCACGTCCCGCCTTCCGCCTCCCCGCTCCCGATTTGCTTTACCAACGCATCCCTGTCAATCGCCATCGACAACGCCTCGCGCACTGCGGGATCCTGGAGCGCGATATTGTTGCTTTGGTTCCAGAAGACGGCATAATAGCCCGGCGTGCGCCATGCGAACGCGTTGTACGGTCGTGCGATTGAGGCGAGGTCGGCCACGGAAGAAGGCGTGAAGCCGTCAACGGTTCCGGCGTTGAAGCTGTTTACGAGATCGGTTTCATTGCGGAAGAATTGGAAATCGAAATTTTGGATGAGCGGCTGCGCGGCGAAGGAGCCATTCCATGCTGCGAGGTGGTACGCGGAGATGAAGCCGTCCGGCTCGCAGTCATACGAGACGAACTGGTACGGGCCGCTGCCGACGGGTTTCAAATTATAATCCGAAAGGCGCCAGTTGCCGGGCGGCGCGTCGGCGAAAAGATGCTTCGGCAGGACGTAGAGGTTTTTCAGATTATCGGCGAAGAACGCGTAGGGCGCGGGCAGCGTGAACTGCACTTCGAGTTCGCTCACGCGCGAAACTGCCACGTTCTGCCAGCTTGCGGCTTGCGGCGAGCGGGAGTCGGGGTTTTGGATCGCTTGGACGGTGAAGATCACATCATCGCTCGTGAGCTTCTGCCCGTCCTGCCAGTGCAGGTTTTCTTTCAGCCGCACGGTCCAAACCTTGCCGCTCGAAGACGCTTGGATTTCGTCCGCGATGTCGGGCACATTGCTGTAGATCATCTTGACGAGGTCGAGGTCTGTTTCGGTGGTCGCAGTGACGGGATTCACGTATTCCGGCTGGCCGAGCGAGCCTTCGGTGTATTCGCCGCCCGGCACGGGAACCGCTTTGGTGCCGGTCACGAAGAAAATCCCTGCGATGACGGCGATGCTTATAATGGCCGTTGCAGAGGAGACGAGGAATGTGATTTTTTCGCGGCGGGTGAAGGCGAAGAAGATTTTTTTGAGAAAGGACATGAGAAGGGTATAGGGTATGGGGTATAGGGTATAGGGTGAAGATTTTTTTCACTATACCCCATACCCTAATCCCTATACCCTAATCTTCAATGCACCTGAGCGAACAACTGCCAGATCGCGAGCGCCACGAAGACGACGGCCAAAACGATCGTCGCATAAAATATGATCTTTTCCATGCCGCGGCGCGCTTGATAGAAGCCGTCGCTGCCGCCGCCCAAAAGCCCGGACATGCCGGAAGAGCGCTCTTGGAGCAATATCAAAGCTATGATGGCTACTGCTAGTAAGATTTGGATTATCGCTATCATTGGTGGTACGAAGGGCATACGAATTTATGAATTTTTATGAATATACGAATGGGAAATGGAATTTCTTATTCGCATATTCGCACCCATTCGTAAATTCGCATGCCCATCACTCAATTACGTGCACAATTAAATTTACTACACTGACCAGAACCGTAGATAAGATCAGCGCGAGGACGCTTTGAATATTAATGCTTTGGTGCAGAAAGTCAATATGATCCACGAGGATGGGCAGCAAGAGCAGGATGACGGCGTTCACGATGAGGATGCCGATGCCGAGCGTGAGGATGATGATGGGGCCGAAGACAAGGGTGAGAAGGGGTTTAAGGAACCAATTGAGGAAGGCGAGCACGAGAGCTATCAATAACAGCTGTCCGATTGTCGCATTTACCACGAAGCCGGGAATAAAAGCGTTCGCGAGCCAGAGCGCGAAAGCGTTGCCGAGAATGGTGAGCGCAACCTTGGCAATCCAGTGCATGGATGAATTATAGCATGTCGGATAGGGTATGTTGCGCCTGTCATCCCGGGCCTGACCCTGGATCTAGATTAATAATTTTCAAGTGGCAATTTCCAATTTTCAATGAATTTTTCAGCCAGCGGCTGATCCGCCTCGGGCGGACAATGAGCCAATGAATCAAGATGACAGAAAATTTGCATTTTTGGGGTGGATAGGGTACAATGCAATCAATGTTAACAAAGCGCGTAAAAGCCAAGATCATCGGCGAGCATAAGAGGCACGAGAAGGACACGGGTTCTGCGGAGGTGCAGACGGCCGTGCTTTCCCGCCAGATTGACGAACTCGCGACCCATTTGAAGAAAAACCCGAAGGACAACCACTCGCGCCGCGGGCTTTTGAAGATGGTTTCGAAGCGCCGCAAGCTTTTGTCGTATTTGAATAAGAAGGAACCGGCGTCGTACCAGAAATTAATCAAAAAATTAGATTTAAAAAGATAAACGACGGGGAGAGGAACTGTTATTGAGTAATTAGGTTAGTAAGTTATTGGATGAAAAATAACTTAATGACCCAATTCCTTAATAACTCCTTCCAATTTTCCGGTTTCGCAGAAAAACAGATGAAGACCGGGGCAAATTACGCAAATCAGAGAGTCGGCATTTTTGTTGACGTGCAGAATCTTTACCATTCCGCGAAGAACCTCTATCACGGACGGGTGAATTATGCCGAGCTGATCAAGCACTTGGTCGGCGACCGGCAGCTCATCCGCGCGATGGCATACGTGGTGAAAAGCGAGGGTGTTGAACCGCAGCACGGCGAGCGGACGCCGATTCGGCCGGCGCGCCGGGTTTCCGAAGGTTCCCTTCGTGGCGAAGGGAACCTTCAAGAGAAATCCGATCTCTCAACGGAGGCCGCATTTTTTGGGGCGCTTGAAAAAGCCGGGCTCGAGCTGCGTATGAAAGATCTGCAAATTTACGCCGGTGGCATGAAGAAGGCCGACTGGGATGTCGGCATGGCGGTGGATGCGATCCGGATATCGGCGTTCCTCGACGTCGTCATCCTAGTCACGGGCGACGGCGATTTCCTGCCGCTCATTGATTACCTGAAGTGGGGCGCGGGGCGGGTCGTCGAGGTCGCCGCATTCCGCCGGAGCGCGTCGGCGAAGATCCAGGAAGCGGCGGACGAGTTCATTGCGGTCGAAGAGATTCCGAGGGCGATTATGAGAGGGAGAAAAATTGATTAATGTGTCATCCCGGCGAAGGCCGGGATTCACGCTTCCGAAACAAGAGATTGGGAGCATGGATTCCCGCCTCCGCGGGAATGACAAAGAACAAAATGCTTAACCGAAAAAAATTTGAAATAGAAATTGCGGGCAAAACCCTGACTATCGAAACGTCCGAACTCGCCGAGCAGGCGAACGCGGCGGTCATCGCGAAGTATGGCGAGACCGTGATTTTGGCGACGGCGGTGATGGGGCGGAAAGACATCGAGATCGATTATATGCCGCTTAAGGTGGATTACGAAGAGCGGTTTTACGCCGCCGGCAAGATCATCGGTAGCCGGTATATCCGCCGCGAAGGCCGCTCTTCCGAGGAAGCCGTGCTCGCGGGACGCTTGATCGACCGCACCATCCGGCCGCTTTTTGAAAACCGCATGCGCCGCGACATCCAAGTGGTAACGACCGTGTTGCAGATTGACGAGCAGAATGATCCGGAATTTGTGAGCTTGATCGGCGCTTCGACTGCGCTCATCATCTCCGACATCCCGTGGGCGGGGCCGGTCGCCGGCGTGCGCGTGGTGCAATTTGAAGACCGTCTTCGCGGCGAAGACGGTCTTCTCATCAATTCGGTGTCGGCAATTCAGACACCGAATGTCGGTCATTTTCAAATCAATCCTGACAATTCCTACGTCGCCGAACATGCGCCGATTTTCGACGCGTTCGTCTCCGGTTCAAAGGATCGCATCAATATGATTGAACTCGGTGGCTTGGACGCGCAAGAGAAGGACGTCGTCGCGAGCTTCAAGATGGCACAACAGGAGATCAATAAACTGACCGCGTTCCAGGAAAAGATCCGCGCCGAGATCGGCAAGCCGAAAGCGGCTGTCGCGCTCGCGGAGCCGGAGGAGGAGTTGAAACGGGCGGTGGCCGCGTTTATTGCGGACAAGCTCGAAGCGGCGGTATATCGTCCGATCAAGATGGAACAGCACAGCGCGATTGCGCAGCTGAAGACCGACTTGTTCACGCACCTGAAGGAAACGTTCGCCGCGCAGGGGAAAGAGCCGCATTTGAAAATCGCCGATTTCCTATTTGAGGAAGCCATCAACGACCTCGTCCATAAAAATGTTTTGGAAAAAGAGAAGCGCCCGGATGGCCGGAAATTAGATGAGATTAGGGCTTTGAGCGGGGAGGTCGGATTGTTCTCGCGCACGCACGGCTCGGCGCTTTTCATGCGCGGCAACACGCAGGCGCTCGCGATAACGACCCTGGCGCCGCCGGGAGCCGAGCAGTTTATTGAAACAATGGAAACGATTGGCAAGCGGCGCTTCCTTTTGCACTACAATTTCCCGCCGTATTCGGTTGGCGAGATCGGCAATTTCCGTGGTCCGGGACGGCGCGAGATCGGCCATGGCAATCTGGCTCGCAAATCGCTTGAGCGCCTGATCCCGGATAAAATGGAATTTCCGTACACGATCCGCGTGGTCTCGGAGATCATGTCGTCGAACGGTTCGTCTTCGATGGCGACGGTCTGCGCGTCGGCTTTGTCCATGATGGACGCGGGCGTGCCGATTAAAAAGCCGGCGGCGGGAATCGCAATGGGACTCATGCTTGAGCAGCTGCCAGCGACCAGCAACCGGCAACCAGCTTTCAAAATTCTGACGGACATCCAAGGCCCCGAGGACCATCACGGCGATATGGACCTGAAAGTTGCGGGTACGGAGGATGGCGTGACGGGCATGCAGATGGATGTTAAGGTGGACGGGCTCACGATCGATATTTTGGAGGCGGCGTTTGCGCAGGCGCGGAAGGCGCGGCTTGAGATTTTGAAAGTGGTGAAAAGCGTCTTGCCGGCGCCGCGCGAGAAACTGTCGCCCTTCGTGCCGACCATCCGCCAACTCAAGATCCCGGTTGATAAGATCGGCGCGGTCATCGGCCCCGGCGGCAAGATGATCAACGGTCTCATCGAGAAATACAAACTCGCGGGAATTGATATTGACGAAGACGGCGGCGTGTTCGTTTCCGGAAATATTTTGGAAGATGTTGAAGCCGCGGTTGCCGTCATCAAAGGCATCACGCGCGAATTCAAAGTCGGCGAAATCGTCGAGGGGAAAATTATCAAGATTCTCGACTTCGGCGCCATCATGGACCTCGGCGGCGGCAAGGACGGCATGATCCACGTTTCGGAATTGAAGCCGGGCTTCGTGAAGACGGTGGACGAGGTAGTCAAAGTCGGCGATTTCGTGCGAGCGAAAATCATCCGCGCTGATGAAGATGGGAAGATTGGATTGTCGCTGAAGCAGATGACATGAAGAGAAAAACGAAGGGAACCTTCTTTTGGGATTTTGAAGGTTCCCTTCGTTTTTCTCTTCATGTCATCCCGGCGCAGGCCGGGATCCACGCTTTCAAGAAATTAAAAAGCCGCATCAGAATGTACCAATGCGGCAACTAACTTTTCATGCCCGTTCCAATTCCCGAAATGCCTTCGCTACAAGGTGCGCGAAGATTGCGTCAAAGCCAGGCGGGAACTCAAAATACCAAAGGGCTTGCCTACTGATCGCGCTGAAGAATTCAATGATGCATTTGGCTGACTTTTTTCGACGACCAACGGGAATCTTTAGATCCGCGACATTCCGGAAATCGCGGCGAACCGGAAGTGCCTTTTTATAGGTACGAATCACTCCAGCGATGACATGGTTCCATTCCAAATTCATTTCGCCCGGGCCCAACCGGTCCTTTTCCGCCATGAACCTTGCGGCACATTCAACCAGCTCCGCGTCGGGTTTGGTTCCTTGTTCGACCAATTCGATCATGAGTTCGACAACCAGTTGGCATTTCGTAGCCAGTGACAGCATTTCGGGTCGATAGTCTTTCGGTCCCATGCACGGCAACATAACAACCTCTCTTCCAACAACGGGGAAACTGCTGGTTCAAGCATAACGCGCCCATGATGTTTTATCAAACTTTCGTGCTAAAATAAACTTAATGGACATTCCCGAATCCCAACCCCCGGAGAATTTCCCCTCCGCGCCGCCACCGCCGCAGGAGGTGAAGATCCGCACCATGCGGTCCGATTTGGCCTCGATGGCGCAGAGCGGCGGGGGATTGCCGCAGTTTCAGAATGTGCGGATTGATGCGCCGATGGAGGGAGGCGGTGCGGCAAAAAGTGAAAAGCGCGTGAGCGTGCGGATCGCGATTGTTATTGTGGCGATTATTGTAGTTTTGGCGATTGTGGGATATTTCATTATTATTAACGGAAGTTTGACAAATTAATTTTGCGCGCTATACTTGAAGTCAAGGATGAGTTTCTGCTCAAAGACGAGCTGAAATGCCTGTCTGACACAAAAAGAGCTGCTTCGGCAGCCCTTTTTGTGTTCAAAAACATGGCAAAAAACAAAAAAGTTCCATTCTATCTGTTCAAACCTCAAATTTCATTAAAAAATCTTTATCTTTTCTTTATCTAAATTTCATATCCGCTCTGCTAATCTGATTCTGCCTGTGGAATTGCGGGCGGAGTATTTTCGGGATGGGGGCTGATCCACGGGCAAGAAAAATTCCCACAGTTGTGGGGATTTTTTTGCGTGCTTATTCTTCTTTTCCTGCCGCCGCGTTGGCTTTCTCCGGCATATCTCCCCGCTCCACCGCCTCGATAACTTTCTTCTTAATGTCGTTTAAAAGTTTCTTGTCCTCTTTCAATTTCGCGCGCGAATTTTCGTAGCCCTGGCCGATTTTTTCTCCCTCAAATGAGTAACTTGCGCCGGATTTCTTGACGACGCCGTAATTCACGCCGGTATTCAAAACATCGCCTTCGTAGGAGATTCCTTCGCCGAACAAAATGTCGAACTCGGCCGCGTGGAAAGGCGGCGCCACTTTATTCTTCACCACTTTCGCCCTCACGCGGTTGCCGACGACGCTCTCCCCCTTCTTCACCTGCGCGATGCGCCGGATGTCTATGCGCACCGACGCGGCGAAAGGCAGTGCGCGGCCGCCTGGCGTCGTTTCCGGATTGCCGAACATCACGCCTATTTTCATGCGGATTTGGTTGATAAAAATGATGAGCGTCTGGCTGTTGGCCGCTATCGCGGTGAGTTTGCGGAGCGCCTGGCCCATCATGCGCGCCTGGCGTCCGACGTGCTGCTCGCCCATTTCGCCTTCAAGCTCGGCGCGCGGCGTGAGTGCGGCGACCGAATCCACGACGACGACCGAAATCATGCCTGATCGCACCAAGCTTTCGAGAATATTGAGCCCTTCTTCGCCGCTGTCGGGCTGGGAAATCAAAAGTTCGTTCACGTTCACGCCGAGCTTCGCCGCGTATTCCGGATCCATCGCGTGCTCGGCATCAATATACGCCGCCTTGCCGCCCTGCTTTTGCGCTTGCGCCACCACGTTCAAGGCGAGCGTGCTCTTGCCGCTCGATTCCGGACCGTAGATCTCGACAATCCTGCCGCGCGGCATTCCGCCCACGCCGAGCGCGAGGTCGAGCGAGAACGAGCCGGTCGGCACCACCGCCACGTTCGTATGCCGCACTTCCCCGAGCCGCATGATCGAGCCCTCGCCGAACTTTTCCTGCAAGGACGCAAGGAGGTTGTCGAATTTCTTGTCTTTTTGTTCCACCGCCTCTTTTTTGGTTTCTTTTTCCGCCGCCTTCACCGCCTCCGCCGCCACTTTTTTGTCTTTGGGCATGTTGTTATAGCTTAATTTATTTTACCTTTTGTCATCCTGAGCATTGCGAAGGATCTCTGTAAATGTTACTTAGGGATTCTTCGGCTGATGCCTCAGAATGGCAATAAGTTCGACGAAATTAGTATATCAGATTGGCAAATTGTGGAATTGGGCGGCATGAAAAATGCTTCATTAAATTTTAATGAAGTGTTTTCACTGATAATAGCTCCCGGTTGCCGTGGTGGTTGATAGTGTATTTGCTGCGGGAGTTGTGGAAGAAATGGCGGAGGTCGCCGTTCCCGATGCGGCTTGATAGATGACTTGCTCAACAATATCGCTTTCGCCGCCGAGGAATTTTTTCGCCGCGACATCGAATGTGTTCACGCCGCTCTGGAGCAGTACGCTCTTTTGCCACGAGCCGTTCGCGGTATTCACGCCCACCGGGTCGCCGTTCAGATAGAGTGCATCAGCGTTTTTTACAGTACCTTCAATCGTGATGGTATTCGACGAGGCAGTGTAAGGATTTTCCGCAGGGAATGTGATGGCGACGGAGGGCTTTCCCAAAATCCGCGGGATTTGGAAGATGAGATAAGCGAGAACTGCGATGATGATTATGGCAACGACAATCAGTTTCACCGGGGATTTCCTGATGAACCGGTTGCGCGGCAATGCGTCCGTCGGGCCGGAATTTTTCACCAAATTTTCCTTTTTAATCTGTTCCCACCATTCCTCCGCGTCAAAATCGAGCGCTTTCGCCAAGCGGACGATATAGCCGTGGAAATAAGGCGCCGAGGGCATATCCTCAAAATTGCCGCGCGCCATGTTCTCCAAATGCGAGAGCGCGATGCCCGTCATATCCGCGAGCTTCTTCAGGGAAAGCCCTTTCTCCTTTACGCGCTCGCGGAAGAAAGATTCAAAGTTTAGTTGTTGATCGTCCATGGTGTTGTGTCATCCCGGCGAAGGCCGGGATCCATGCTTTCAAAACGATAATTCCCGCTTTCATTTTACATTTAATTCCCGAGTTTACACATATTGACAAATCATCTATGGGAATATATGCTATTCACAGCACAAAGAACCTAGGGGAGTTTAAAAATGACAACTGCTGAAAAGGTGAAAAAGGCGGTTGCGGAATATCTCCGCATAGACATCTCGCAAGTAACTGACAATTATGGAGCTGGAAGAAGGCCACGTGGCTCCGACCTTCGTTGCTATCAAAACCGGATTACCCTACTCAGGTATGATTGGCGGCATAATCACTGTTGCCCGCCTTGTTCAGGAGTTTGAAGGCAAGGCGCAGGTGCATGAACCGGCATGGGAGTACGAAGAATCTCCAAGGAGAACGATGCGGGATGCTGTCGTCCATGCCGTCGCCAGGCACGCAAGGGCATCGAGCCCGAAGAAGTGACGGATGACATGGCAGTTGAATTCAAGGACTACACGGAAATGGATTCGTTTTCCCGGCCGTATGCTCCAGCTTCTCGGATTTACAATTCACCTCGACTCTCGCCACAAAAAGACGACGGTGAAGAAATTAGTTGAAATATACGAAAGCTTGTACGCCGCAGTGAAGCAAGGGATTTAATTCGGAACACAATCAGTTTCCCGCCTAGTAGCAGAAGCGAACGGCGGTTTTTATTATGGTCATACGAATTTACGAATAGGTACGAATATACGAATGAGAGACATATCCGATTCGTATATTCGCAAAAATTCGTACATTCGTATGTCCCATCAAACAAAAGAACCCATTGCTGGGCCTTTTGCGAATCCGAATACGGACCGAATCTGCATTGACACTCT
>CAVUWW010000036.1:0-30493 GCA_963745135.1 uncultured bacterium
GACGCATTGCTGATCCATATTTTCATTTTTATGAAATTTATTTATTTCGGCACTCCATCTTTTTCGGCCCGCTTTTTGGAAAAATTATTAGAGCACGATATCGTTCCGGAAGCCGTGGTTTGCAACCCTGACCGGCCGGTAGGCAGGAAAAAAATCATCACCTCCCCGCCGGTGAAAACCTTGATAAGGGGCGAGGGGCGAGCAGTTAGTAGCGAGGGAATAAAATTATTCCAACCGGAGAAATTGGATGTGGAATTTATTGAAACGATAAAATCGCTCGCGCCGGATTTCTTCGTCGTCTTCGCATACAACAAAATCTTCCGTAAAAATATTTTGGAAATCCCGCGGCTCGGCACGATCGGCGTGCATCCGTCATTCCTGCCAAAATACCGCGGTCCGTCACCCTTCCAAACCGCGCTACTCGACGGAGAAAAGGAAACAGGCGTGACGCTGTACCTTTTGGATGAAGGTGTGGACGCCGGCCCGATCCTCGCGAAGTCAAACGCCATTCAAATTAAACCGAACGACACTTTCAATTCCCTCGCGCAGAAGCTCGCCGACGCCAGCGCGGAACTTTTGATCAAAACCTTGCCCTGATTCATTGAAGGCACAATCAAGCCGCAGCCGCAGGACGAATCGCTCGCAACCTTCACTAAAAAATTCAAGACCGAAGACGGCTTCATCCCGTTCGAAGACCTCGACGCGGCCGAAAGGGGCGATGCCGAAAAATCTGCTGCGATTGACCGGAAAATTCGCGCGCTGAATCCCGATCCCGGCGCGTGGACGATGCGGGACAACAAAAGGATCAAGCTCCTCGAAGCCGAAATCCAAAACGGCTTGCTGCGACTGATTAAGGCACAAAAGGAAGGAGAGAGCTGAAAAGCGGTTAAATGACCCGGCCGGGCGGTTTAACCGTTTTGATTCCACTTTCTAAATCTTCAGAAACAGCAGCGCTTAACGCCAACAAGCTACTGTCCCCGTATGGACGGCCGTCAATGCGGGGCCAAAGATAGGTTTATGCGCGGCCGTCAATGAAAATACCCCGCCCTCATGGGCGGAGTTTTAAGTTTTGAGAGCGATAAACATATCATTAAAAAATCCTTATTTCATTGGCTTTTTGGAAGAGATCGGCAACGCCACGCATGAAGGCGAATTGGTTTCCAAGGAAAGATCTGCCATGGATAGCGCCTTAAGCAGAAATTAGAGAAGGCGCAAACCTCGAACCCAAAGCCGTGGGCCTCTATTGGATCCCCAGCGCCGCTTTCACCTTCGCCACGAGCACGTCCAATCCTTCCGTCTTCATCACAAAATCCTCCGCTCCCAGTTCCTTGCTCACCGACGGCTTCTCGCCCGACATCCCCGGGAACGGGTCGTCCTGCCCGCTCAAAAATAATATTTTCGTCGCCTTCGTTTCCGGCAGTTCCTCCATCTGCAACGCCACTTCCGTGCCCGTCGGTCCCGGCGGCATTAGGATGTCGAGCAGCGCCAGGTCCGGCTGCGTCTCCTTCGCCTTCGCGAGCGCTTCCGTGCCGTTCTTCACGGGCACTACGTCAAACCCCGACGCCTTCAGTTTCGTCGCGACCACCTCCCTGAAATTATTGTCATCGTCAACGACCAAAATCAAAGGCCGCTCGCGCGCCGACCGCGCCGGAGCTATAGGTCCGGCTTGTGGTTCGGGCGGCTGTTCAACGGGCGCAGACGGAGGCGTTGCAGGAATTGGAATGTTTTGGTCTTCGTCCATGTTTTTACTACCATAGTATACCAGAGAACGAAAAACCCCGCACGAAGCGGGATTTTTCTGGCAACCCATAAGCCGGATTCTGTCTGGCTCCATTGCGGGAGTGAGACGATCATTTATCTTGATCCTTGATTGCTCGCGGATTCAATGCGGCACCCTGACGTAGCTACCAGCTTCCAGCTGGATGCTGGTTGCTGGTAGCTACGCCAGTACGGCCTTGCACCCAGTAAGGATTTTGCCGTTTCACTTCCGCTTTCTTATCCCTATGGCGGAATTAAGCCAACTAGCTTGGGATGGGGCTTCCTCAATCCTTTCGAATTGAAGCGTCACTGCTCGCACCTCTATGCTTTCGCACGACGGCTGTTAGCCGTTACCTTTTTAACTCTTTTGAAAGAGTGAGTGTCCGGACTTTCCTCGGCTAGCGCAGCTACCAGCGTCCAGCCTCTGGCTTTCGGCAAGAGAATTAATTCTCTTGCCGAAAGTTGACAGCCGGTGGCTGGCAGCTGCGCAAGCCGCGATCGTCTGAATTGCCGTTTTATAGTATACTATGATTTATATGAAAAAGCAAATTGAAGACCGTCTTGCCTACTCCGTCGAAGCTACGGCTGCGAAGGCCGGACGCGGCGAAGACGGTCTTCTAAAACCGAAACTCATCGCCATCGTGGGGCCAACCGCGAGCGGCAAGACGGCGCTCTCGATTGAGCTTGCGAAAAAATACGGCGGCGAGATCGTCTCGGCTGATTCGCAGCAGGTATATCGGGGGATGGATATCGGCACGGCGAAGCTGCCGATTTCGCCTGCGCCTCTTGGCGCAGCTGCGAAATCGAGCATCCCGGAAACCGTTCCGCAAGACAACGCAGAACGGTTGTCCAGGATCCCTTTATTCTCAGATGGGATTGCCCATCACATGATTGACATCAAAAATCCGGACGATGATTACACGGTCGCGGAATATAAAAAAGACGCCGAAGATGCCATCGCCGGAATTTTGAAGCGCAGTAAATTGCCGATTCTTGTCGGCGGGACTGGTTTGTACGTGCGCGCGGTTTTGGAGAATTTGGACATCCCGAAAGTCAAAGCCGATCCCGCGTTGCGCGCGCAAATCGAGAAAGAGATTTCGGAAAAAGGGCTGTCGGCGGTATTTGAAAAGCTCGTCGAGCGCGACCCGGAAGCAGCGTACATCGTAGATCCGAAGAATCCGCGCCGTATCGTGCGCGCGCTTGAGGTCGCAATATTGACCGGCGAGCCGTTCACGGCGCAACGGAAAAAAGGCGAAGCGCTTTATGATGCGTTAAAAATCGGCATCAATCCCCCGCTGGAGATTTTACGCGAGCGGATTGACCGCCGTATTGACGTCATGATGCAGGACGGGCTGGTGGCAGAAGTTGAAGGTCTCATCAAAAAATATGGCGCCCACTGCGTCGCCTTCGATGCTATCGGCTACCGGGAAATCATCTGCTATCTCAAGGGCATGATCTCCCTCGAAAAATCCGTGAGCGACATGAAGTTGAACACCTGGCATTACGCCAAGCGCCAGATGACGTGGTTCAAAAAAGATCCCGAAATCCACTGGATAAAAGATTTTCAGGAAGCTGACAAATTGACCTCCACTTTTTTCCAATCGACGACATTCCACCACGCTTCGATGTAATCCGGACGCTTATTTTGGTACTTCAAATAGTACGCGTGTTCCCAAACGTCGAGACCGAGGATCGGCTTTAAGTTTTGCATCAGCGGGCTATCCTGATTCGGCGTCGTGATGATTTTTAATTTATTTTCACCGTCCATCACAAGCCACGCCCAGCCGGAGCCGAAAACGCCTGCCGCAGCTTTGGAAAATTCATCTTTAAACTTCGCAAAATCCCCGAATATTTGAGTAATGGCTTCGCCGATTTTTCCATTCGGCCCCTCCTTCGCCAAGGATTCGGAGGGCAGGCCCATAATCGTCCAAAAGAAAGAATGGTTCCAGTGTCCCCCGCCGTGGTTGCGGATCGCCGTGCGGATGTCCGGCGGCACTGAATCCAGATTTTTTAGAAGCTCTTCAAGCGGCTTGTCCGCGACATCAGGGTGCTTGTCGAGCGCCTCGTTTAACTTCGTGACGTAGGTCTGATGGTGCTTCGTCAAATGAATCTCCATCGTCCGAGCGTCAATGTACGGCTCAAGCGCATCGTAGGCGTATGGGAGGGCTGGAAGGGTATATTTCATAATTTTAAAAAGAGAGTATAATGTTGTTTCGAACCTTTTAGTTTATTGTTTTTATTCTAACATAAATCAAATGAACAGCGCATTAAGAGAAAAAGCAATTGAATTACGCAAACAGGGGCTTTCGTACAGTGAGATTCTTGATGAGATTCCCGTTGCAAAATCCACTTTATCCGACTGGCTTCATTCGGTTGGCCTATCAAAGCATCAAAAACAAAGATTGACCGAAAAGAAACCGGAAGCAATAAAGAAAGGCGGCGCGGCAAAGCACGCCCAGAGAATCGCTAAAACTGAAGAAATGTGGGGAGAAGCCACAGAAGAAGTCGGATCCCTAACGCAGCGCGAGCTTTGGCTTATTGGCACAACGCTTTACTGGGCGGAAGGATCAAAAGAAAAAGAGTACAGACCCGGCTCCAGGGTCGCCCTGATTAATAGTGATCCAAATATGATTTGCTTCTTTTTATATTGGCTGAAAGTGGTCTGCGGCAAAGACTTATCGGATATCACATTTGATATCTATATACACGAACTACAAAAAGCTCGCACGCAGGAAATTATCGATTTCTGGGCAGAAACCATCGGTTGCGATCCAGTTCATTTTCAGCATATTTATTACAAGAAAGGCAATCCAAAAACGCAACGAAAAAATGTTGGGAAAACCTATCACGGCATCATAAAAATCAATGTTAAATCCAGTTCATCGCTCAACAGAAGGATTGCCGGATGGGTGCAGGGCATGGTAGAATCCACTAGACAATAATATTGGGGGATGGTGTAATCGGTAACACGTTCG
The DNA here is from genome assembly GCA_963745135.1 of uncultured bacterium. Lineage (GTDB taxonomy): Bacteria > Patescibacteriota > Minisyncoccia > UBA6257 > 2-01-FULL-56-20 > REEB161. Next base: position 4,734 of record CAVUWW010000036.1, read on the forward strand.
CCTTTGGAGCGAAAGATTTCAGGTTCGAGCCCTGATCCCCCAGCCAGCTAGGAGAAGATGAGGCCAAAGCGATACTTTTCCTTTTAACGACGGGCATATTTTCAGGTTCGAGCGTATTATAAATTTCTTTTTGCGCTTTTATCTCCTTTTCGACGAGCATATAGGGTTCAAGTGCTTCAATCCTCAATTTTTGAGCCGTCAAAGTTAGGTTCGAGCCGATGTTAGCGAAGATGTCCTTTTTCTTTTGGAGCGTCCCATTGTTGAAATGGTATCGCGCGAACGCGCAGAAATTGAATGTGCGCTCTGAAAGCTCATTAGTGCGGTCTATTCGCGCCTTAGAGCCGCCGAGTTTCTGTTCGAGGTCTGTGCGCTCCTTGAGCAGATCGCCCTTGTAGCGCTTGAATTCATCGGGAGAATAGATGGTGTAGTCGGCGTTCTGCGGTGACGTGTATTCCTTATGGAGATTGTTGATGCGCGTCTGGCAGTTGTTAAACGCCTCTTGGAGCGATTTGGTGATGGTGGTCTCGTCATTCACCTCAAGCTCCTGCCGGTCTTTCAAGTAATCCAAGGCCAAGTGGAGATAGTCATCATCAATCGTTACGCCGCCGAGAATGGCATCAAACTGCTTTTCAAAATCCTCAAGCCGGATGGATTTTTGGCTGCAATTCGGATTTTTCTTTTTCGTGCAATGGTAGTAAACGTATTTCAAAATCTTCGGGTTCGTCATTTGCGAAACATCCGTCAGGCACTTCGGGCAAATAGTTGTGCCTCGACGAGAACTTGTTTTTGCACTCGCTACAAATGATCTGGTGGACTTCTTCGGCAGTAATCATGGAGCTGCACTCGCCGCAGCGCATGAGGCCGGTGAACGCGAATTCCCGTGTCTTCGGCTGCGCCTTGCCCTTCCTACCTAAGAGGATTTGGCCGCGGTTGAATTCTTCCTCCGTGATCATGGCCGGATGTTCGCCTTTGTACAGCTCCCTCTCTCCGGTTTCGGGATTGCGCCAATCGAAATACCCATAATAGAAGGGCTTATTGAATATGGCGTACATATGGCTCATCGTGAGCGGTTTACCGCCAACCCGCTTTTTGGGCGTTGTCCTCAAGCCCCATTCGTTCGTGGCAATATCGTGAATTTTTGAGACAGAGTACGTTCCAGTCAAAAACAAGTCCCACATCTTGCGGACGAGATCGAACCGCTCCGGATCCGCGATAATTGTTTTATCGCCAACGTCGCCGATGTTGCGGTAGCCGATGGGCGCTGGGCCGGGCCGCCATCCTTTCGTCAGCTTTCCCTTGAACCCACGCTTGACCGCCGATCCCTTGTCGTCGGAATCCTTTTTCGCCATGCCAAACTCAAGCTGCAAGAAAAATTTATCGTCGGAATAATTGCGGTACGTTTTGTGAGGTGTACGGATCTCCACGAGCGTGTTTTCATCAATCGCAGTGATGATCCATCCGCCGTCGAAAGCGTTCCGTGCTATGCGGTTCACGTGCCAAACCAAAATGCCCTGCACCTCGCCGTTTTCAATGCGACCCATCATCTCGCCGAATTTGGGACGGCCGCGCTTATAGGCAGTTTGCGATTCTTCGTAAATCTGAATGACCTCAATGCCCTCGCGCGTCGCGTATTCGCGCAGCTCACGCTTCTGATCCTCGATGGATGCCACCTGCCGATCCTCGCTTTCGGAAGATCGGGGCAGTATGCGACGTAAGTGATAGCGGTTTTGTTCATCGAATTTACAAATTTTCAGCTTTTATGTTTTTCCAAGAACCTTTTAAGCTCCGATTTCGGTATGCGCCACAATGCCGTCCTCCCCTCGCCGAGCTTGAAGCCCTTTAAGCTCTTATTCTTGAGCCACCGCTCCACTGTCCGAATATGAACCCGGAAGTATTTTGCCACCTCATTCATGGTCATAAATTCCATACTTGAAAGTATACACGAAGATGCTCTTAATTGTCAATGCACAGCTTTTCCACCTGTTTATAGGGTCCAACTCTGACTGCCGGTAGCACGGATAGCATGGTTAATTTACATTATTATTCCTACTTTTATTTTTATATATATGAGTGTTAAAGAAGTGTGCTATCTATGATATCCTCTTTTTCCAACTCTGGAAGGATTGTGTTTTGGACGGCGAAGCTTTCAGGAATATCAGCCATATTCACTTGATTGAGTAGGTCGGAAGCTATGATTTTCACATTCCTCCACCCCGTTACTTGCTTTATCATCTTCTTTTTCCCACTCTTGATGTAGGAATCGAGTTTGCAAATTTTCTTCCCAAAACCCGTTTTACTCAAAACCATGCCTCCTTTCTGGACGGCGTATAATTTAAAAACTTGATACATATCTTCCTTGCTAACCCACGCATCCGGCTCGAAAGCAATACATTCCACGGCGAAACTCGCTATGGCAGAGCCGGAGCGCATCATCTCATCTTTTATTTCATCCGGCTCCTTATTGTAGGTGAATTTTCCATCTTTCAGCAGGCGTTTCAAGCCAAGCAACGCGAAATTCAAAAAACCGGACAACTCTTGAGGCGTGGTCATCTGGTCTAAAAGAAATGGTTTTTTTCTCCTGATTTCTTTCTCGAAGCGAATGACGATCCAACGCCCAAAGTAAGCATCGTCGTCGGTTTGCTTGGCGGTAGGTATCTGGTTGCACGCAAAGACGAGCTTGGCGAAATTCATGAAATCAAATCGGTTCCCAAATTTGTATTCAGCGGATATATAGCCGCCGCCCGTCGCCATCTTGAAGGCTCCGTTATCGTTTACGTCGGCAAAAGAAAGATCATCGTGCGCGTTGAGATGCTTATGGTAAAGACTAGCTGCGGAAAATTTGTCCGAAAACCAATTTTTGCAGACTTACGCCAGACGTGTTTAGTTCCCCGATGAATTTAATGAGTAGATTCAAAAGAGTCGTTTTCCCCGTGTCCCTTTTCTCCGACAAGGATGAGTGCCTTTTTTATGAAATAAGAGCGCCACAGCAGATAGCCCGAAAATTCTTGGATCAGGGCGACATCTTTTTTGTTTAAAATGCTTCGCAAGAATTTTATGATGGCACGGCAATCAGCACCCTCGGCGTAATCAACGGGAATTTTATCGAAAAAGAGTATTCGGGACTGTGGTCCATCAATTTTCCCGTCCCAGTATCAAAAATTCCATTGTTGAAGTTTATAAATTTGGCATCCACTGAAAAATAGTTCCTGTCTATCGGCGAAAGATCCTTGATCTTCTCGATAACCTCGTTTTTCGAGTGCGTATTACCTTCCTTGCCGAGAGTTTCTTGAAGCCACTTCCTCAAAGCGTTCTCTCCCCGTACATATATCCCCCTTTCATAGATGTATATTTCACGATTCTTTCCCCGCCTATGGTTTTAACGCTAAAAAGTTCAATGAGATGTTTTGCTATCCGAAGCGAAGCGCCTTTCTTTTCGTCCGAGGCTGCAAATTGTTTTTCCCAGTTTATTTCGGCACCAGAATTTTCCGGCGATTGCATTGTCGCTTCCATTCCAGCTATTTTTTCATCGCGCGTTCGAATTTTATCCATAGATGGTCTGATTGTCAAATGAGGGATCCGATGGCCTCTTTGAATGAGTAACTGTGAAGCCGCTGCATTAGGGCTATTGATTTTTATTTTGTTGACAGCCAAAACAATGAAACGTATTCGTAACGAGATAAATGTAAAATGATGGTGTTTTTTCCTTGTGGAGCGGGCATAATCCGATCAACGTTTTTCCGCTCCTTCGGAATGACTGGCGCAACAATGTTTCTATTGGGATCGCTCTGCGCCCGTTGTTTCTGATCGTCGCTTATCCACCCTTTCGGAATTCTACCTTTGGCGACCAATAAAATTTCTCTTAAGCTCGCGATATTGTCTCCGATTTTGACAAGTTCTGCGCCCTCATTTACCACGAGCCACTCATGCAAGAGTATTTTTAAGGTTTCATTATTTATTGCATTGATATGAAGTAATTTCTGGCGTATGGTTTCAGTCATTTCATTTTCATCGTTCTTCAACTCTTTTATTTTTTTGCGAATTATGGTCTTTGCTTCAGGGAAAATCGAGAGCAGCTCCTTGTCAGTCAAACGCCGTTCCGAACTTCGCCATTCTTTTTCCAAATGAGAAGCGTAATCGTAAAATTCCCAATCAATATCTTCACTTGTTTGTGAATGTTGCATTTTCCTTTTCCTTTTCCTTTTTTTCACTTGATATCGGCTGATACGTAGCTTTGACGAGAGAGATGAGTTGCTCAAAAATTTGAAGTGCCCGTTCATCCGTAAGTTCCTCGCCATTTTTGCGTTCATAAATCTCCTTCAATTTTTTTACGTACTCCTTTTACCGCCCATCGGTTAGATTCATGGGCGCAGCGCGTCGCTGTACATTAAAGATTTTAATTCTTTGATGACAGCCGTAAATTGGCGGGGTTCGACGACGGCCCGTCCAGCAAAAAAATCATCGAGGATTTTATCCTGCCAGCTTTGTCTTTAAAAATAAAATTGTAGTCGGCGTGGATCGCTCTTATCAATTCCCATGAGATTGAACCTGAAGAACGCAAAAAGACGGCGGCATAAAAGTCGCTCAATATGAAATCGGTTTTTTTCTCATTTACATTTTTAATCTTCGGGGCATAACCCCATCATGACCCTCCGACCAGACTGATAGCAAAAACAAAAAACACTTATTTTGTAAGTGCTGCGGGGTATTGTCCTAATCCGAAGTCGGATGATATTCGGATGCTATTTCGTTTTGTCGGCGTATAGCGATTGGTACTCTGCCGGAATGTGCTTAACCAGCATAGTCTTCACAATGATTTCATTTTTTAACACAAGAGTGCCGTCTCCCGATTTTTGGACGAGGGTCGGTTTTTTAAGGCCGTTCGTTTTCATATATTTTGCCACTTGCGTTATCTTGAATAGCCCGTTGTTAATGTCGCTGGCAAGATTTTTTTTGTATGAAACTTTTTTATCTGGCACGTCCACAAAATAGGCAATATTATAAAGTTTTCTTATGTAGGTAATGCCCCCTTTATCGTTTCGTATCTTGCATCTGATTGGACTTTCAAACCGTTCGTCAAGAATTAAGAATATCGCATTGTGCGGTTCCAATGAGTTAGTAGCAAGATGTATGGATTTTAGCGATTTCCCCATCCTAGATTGCCTTCTGGCCTGCTGAATAAAAGTTTCAACATCGCTCTCAAACTCTCGGGGATTAACCCTGATATGAAGCTGGCGATTAATTCCACGGAAAGTTTCCGCGCCCTGTCGCATCTCGCGAATCGAAAGTACATTAGTCTTTAATTGTTCGATTCTTTCCACGAAATCGCCGTATTCTTCGGGGGGTAAGTGAGCACCCGGCATGACTAAAAACCATTCCGCGTTGCCGTCGTGGAAATGGGCATCCCGCAAAATGCGGGCTGTTTCGACCAGCTCTTTTGAGGCATATTTCATTTTCATTTTCATAATTATTTGCTTCATTTTATCGCATTTTGACTGATTTTTCCAGCCCTTAACGAGCGTATGTATCTGTGCTAATCTGAAATTAACAACTGAATATGCGCCTGATCGCCTAAACTCCGCATTGCGGGGCATGGCTCAAAAAATCATCTCACAGATACCAAACTCCACGTTTGGCCTACGTCTGTGAGATGTCATGCTCGAAAGGGCATGGAGCCGAAAGGTCTAAGGTCGGCGTGGAGTTTTGTGTATAAAAATGATTATGATAAATGCTCCTTCGGCACAACCTAAAGATGGCAATGATAAAACAATAACTTTTGGGGATTTGTGGCGCAAAAAAGAGGAATTGAGAGCAACTTTCAGTGGCATACCGGATGATGAACTCACGCCAGAACAGCTTATGTCAAAAAAGGTTTTCTCGGCAGTGGATAATTTTATGGTGGAACAAAAATTTATCAGCATTGAGAGGAGGCAAGAATTGGATGATCAGCTAAAAAGGATGGAATCCATCGAAAGGTGGTTCAGGGATTATTATAAAGTTTGGGGACTTGGGCGCGAGATCGAGAGAAATATTGCAATGCAGGGTGCGCGTTTATTAACATATGTTGATACATTCGCGCCAACAATCATACCCGAATTGATTGGAAGTAATTGCGAAACCGCATTACTGAACAAAGTTCTTGATCGTGTAATCGAATATAAAACAGATGAGGTTTGCGAGATGCGTATTGAGCAAGAAATTATGTTCGCGCTTATGCCGGTTACGGAAAGGCTTTTTCATGAAATCGATTGGGAAAAATACACCGAAACTTTTGCCAACGGTCAGCAATTTAAGCATCAATTCGGTGAGTGGCTGGCTCTTGCAACGCCGGCTGCTCGAACAGCGCAAGAAAGCCATCCGCGCTGTTGCCGAGAGCGTAGAAGCGAACAAAATCCTTCTTGAACTTATGGTTAATTCTTCGACCAATGAAAACAACCCAAACAATATTTGGAGAGATGTAAGTGTAGCGGGCATACAAGAAAGGCAAAAGAAAGCGAATAAACTTTTAAATGAAGCTGGATTTGAAGATAAAGAAATCGAAAAAGAAAGATTGAAACTTTCAGAGAAACTTTTCGGAAAATCGGAGGAGTATATGTGGCCGAGATTGAAGGATTGGAGCGCAAAAGTCGCTAAAATCGAAAAAAAAAAATGAGAATAATCACTATCGGTTTCATCGCGGGAATCCTGTGCATGGCGTTCGCTCCGTCGGCCTTCGCTATCTCCGGCGCGTGCTCTGGCACGGCGGCGTGAACTGCGCCGTGTTACAGAGCGCGACTGGTTACGCAGTATGCAACGATGGGTGGATCAGCTCGGTGCAGTTTTCACAGATGGATGAATGTTTCTTAAGCTCATGCGTCGCGCCCGCACCGCAGTGTTCACAAGCAACACTAAACCAAATCCAAAACTCAATATCGCAGCAGGAAACATTGAATCCAACAGGTGCTGAACAGATACAACAGTTCAGCCCGTACAACCCCACCGGAGCAAGCAACCTCTCTGGAAACAGCCAGCTAAACGAATTGCAAGGCCAGCTTGCCAACTGCCAATCGGAAATCAATCTCTACAATTCTCAACTCCAAACCTACAGCCAGTGCTTGAGCAACGAGCAGGCGCAACGGCAGGCGACCATGCAACAATTCTTAGCCACGCACACCCAGCAATCGCAATCGGCGCAAAGTTCCTCCGCAATTACCCCGACCCAAAACAGCGTTACACCTTCCACTGCACCACGACCGACGGCTCCGGCTCCCGTCGTGCCCCCGGCGTTGCCGTCCCAACCACAAGCGTCCACGCCTCCTCCCGTCGTGCCCCCAGTATCGCCATTGGTTGCCGCTCCAGCTCCAAGACAAGCCGAATCGTTTTCAATCAGCGGCAACATGAAAGTAGGCCAGTCGGGTCAATCCGTCATAACGCTCCAAAAATTCTTGGAAAGTAAAAATCTCCTTACGCTTCCGGCGGGAATGGCGGAAGGCTATTTCGGCAACCTAACGAAGCAAGCCCTTATCGCTTTCCAGAAGTCGGCAGGGTTGCCCGCAACCGGATTCTGCGGCACGATGACGCGGGCGGCAATTAGCAGCGGGCAATAAAATTCAAAAAATAATGAAATGGATAACTATATGAAAAAAGCAATGCCTTGGTGGGGAATGATTATAATCTCAGCTGTCGCTTATGGATTACAATACCTCATCGGAGGGATTATAGGTGATTTCTGCGGTGTACTAGGATTGATTTTCTTGGCACTTGGTATCGTTAGACTTTTCCAAAAAGCTTCAAAATAGAAAGATGTTGGAAAGCGTCTTTGCTGCTATAAACTATATAAATCCCAAATAAATTTATGAACTCCGAAGATGAGCAGGTAAAGAAAGAGGGGGCGTGGTCTGCTTTCGGTGAAAGTTTTTTGGCGTGCGGTGGGCGAAAACTGGCCGAGCGAAAATTGTGTGGGGTGTAGTTTTTATCTGCCTTTGTGCGATAATTATTTTAGACCCTAATCTAAGGGATGAGGGCGCGCTCCTCTTTATTCTTTTTGTTGCGGGTGCTTGGTTAATCTATAAAGGAATTAAACAGAAAACTTTAAAGTAGTTGGATCTTATTCAAAGTCTCACGCCTGCGGCGAGCGTTAGACCTAGCGCGTTATGGATATGCAGAAAATTTCCACCGATAAGATTTTACTTGCGATAATCGCCGTTGCGATCATTGGCCTCGTTACGTATTTATTTACAACGCTCTATAGCCGGATAGACGCTGACGAACGGCAAACCGCAACCCTGTCTGCCGCGACCATCACTGCTGCTGACATTAGTCCCTACCTCGCGGGGATAGTACAAATCACCTGCGAAAACAAAGACGGTGAAGGAACTGGCAGCGGCTCCTCTGGAACCTGCCGAAACTCGGCTATACCGTCCTCACGAACGAGCACGTCCTTGAGGACGAGAGCGGCAACGGCACGAAGAAAAACCAAGGCGTATTTGGCGGCTACGACGCGAATAGCAGCCCGATCACCGTGCCCCATGCCTGCGCGGTGAGCTTGCATAACGACAACAGCGGCAATGACGACTATTACTACATAGACCTCTCCGGCAAGCACCAATGGAACAAGACGGCGGAGCGCGGCGCCTTGCCGATCCGCTTCAACTCCGACGGATACGCAACCACCACGTCCAGCCCGCCCGTGAGTGGGCTGGATTACGCTGTTTCGGGCGTGCGCTTGTGCCCCGCGACGATACCTGTCGGCTCGCCAGTCGCGGCCATTGGCTATCCTGTCTTTGGGCAGGTTTCCACAAGCACGGTTGATGGCACTTCGACGCAATACTACCAAATAACGACGACCGGAATGATAAGCGGCATCACAAACACCGATGTAAGGACTGGAGCGCCCTCGCCTATCCCGACTTCTTCGCGTCCCCCAAGATGGACAAGGGAAGCTCCGGCGGCATCGCGTTCTCCAAGGATTCTGGCGGCCTCTGTATCCTCGGCATACCGACGACCATGAGCGGCGGGTATTACGAGGACGAAGGCGTAATACAGAACATCAGAAATGTTTTCCGGCAAGATTAGGATTGATTGGCTAGAGTGGGTACGCCCCACTATTGCTGACTGATCTTTTTATCAAACTCGGAACTGGAGACGGGAACGGGCATCAAAAAGGCGCACATATCCCTGAAATGGCTTACCGAGGATTTGATGCACCTCCAGCGCAACTATCGGATCGTCAAAATCAAACGATACACCCAGCGCTGACACGACGGGGTAGTGCAAAGGTATAATGAATGTAAGATGGTGCTCGCATCCGCCTTATGCCGATATTATCGATATTTTTCGGGCGCAAAAACGGCGGTAGAAGGCGGAAAATGTAAGAATAGATACAAAATGCCAAAATTCATATGGAGGCACGAAAGGTATACTCCAAGCCAAAAATTGGCAGCCGGAATTATGGCTAGCTCGGTAGAAATAGCGATAAAAAGCGGACTCCCAAAGATGGACGGTGGCAAACGAAGGACAAAATAGTATCATGAGCGTATGCCAACCAGAATCGCCTATAAAAAGCCGTGGAATATCAGGAGGAACGACATGATAGCGAAGATGTTTCTCGCGGGGAAACACCAAAGGGCCATCGCGGAGAAATTCGAGCTTACACCCGCGAATGTGAGCCAGATCATCTACCGGATGGGGGGAAAGCAGGCGGTAATGGAAAGGTTCAAGGCTGCGGAACCCGCCGCCGCTCCCAAAGTCCAAAAAGCCCCCGTCTGGGACGGGCGCAACATTGATGCTGGTCTCCGAATGGCGCGGGAGAGCGTGGCGAGGTATTTCATCAAAATCGCATTCTCTCTGGACGAGGATTTAATGGTCTGCGGCAAGCCAAAGGACAGGGAGAGGTTCCTCAACAAGCTACTGCCCCTCGTCAAAAATCAGGTCAAGCGGATGGGGTTCTCCCACTATTTCGACGGTTTCGACGTTGAGGGAAGGACTGCCGAGGAGTTGGAGCGGAAGCTGTTGGAATAGGGTTGGGGGAGGAATTTGGGCGCGCCATACGCGAAGCCCCGAAGCCAGCAGGCTGAGGGGCTGAGCACACCATTTCGGAGGGGGTCTAGCGGAGTGAAGTAGGACTTTGGATTTGATGATGGGTGGCTCAAAAAGCCGAGAGTTTGCAGGGTGATCTTGGACTTGCTACCCCATCATTCCGAGGGTAGGCGCATGCTGGGGTAAATGCTGGGGTAAAACAGAGTGAAGTAGGACTTGCGATTTGCGAGTCGGTGGGTCAAAAAAGCCAGAAGATACGGGGCAATCCGAGTTTGCTACCCCTTCAAATTGGCGAAGGGCAATTGAAGGGGTATTTGAAGGGGTAAAACGATCAGGAATTTGCCATAAAATACGTTCGGGCAACGTCCGCCAGATGAGCAAGAGCGAAGCGATTGCTGCGGGAACTAGGAATCGGACGGGAAGGGGGTCGGGGAAACGGGAGTTTCCCCGTGTAGGAAGGTGCTGGAAACCGAGAGGTTTCCAGGGAGTCCCGCGTCTTCGAGGGACGACATTCGCTTCCCCGTGGGTCCACTCGACTCGCATCGTAAGAATGTGGCTCGCTCGTGGCGAGCCACCTTACGAGTTGAGTGTCCTGAGCGCAGTCGAGAGACACATGAATCGCCCGTCGCAACAAACCAACCTGGGTTTTCGTATAATTAGGTACAAACTAATTTCACATCTCCATGAAAAAATACCTTCTTTCGCTGGGGATTATCCTGGCCTTTGTTTTTTACGTCATTTTAAACAAACAGAATTCTGATTACGTCGCCTCGATAGCGACTACCACCACATCGACGGCGGCCACCGCTTCGGCATCAAGCGGTGCAACAAGCGTCACGCCCACTGCAGGCCCGCCGCCGAACAATGGCAACAATCCTGTTATTTCCCGGGGAGAAACAGAATCAGAAAATGAAGCTGGCGATGACGGGAGCCAGGCGATCGCTCCAAAATCAACGCCGGCTCCGACGCCAGTCCCGGCTCCCGCACCCGCGCCTGTTCCCGCACCATCTCCGGCTCCTGCCCCGACCCCGACCCCGGTCGTCACGCCGCCAGCCCCCGCTCCCAGCACGGGCATATACAAGGATGGTTCCTACACCGGCCCGGTCACGGACGCTTACTACGGCAATGTCCAGGTGCAAGCGACCATCCAAGGCGGCAAGTTGACTAACGTGCAATTCCTGCAATATCCGAATGACCGGGGAACTTCAATCAGAATCAATGGCCAGGCGATGCCGATGTTGACGCAGGAAGCAATCCAGGCGCAGAGCGCGAACGTAGACATCGTTTCCGGCGCCACGCAGACAAGCGAAGCTTTCCAGCAGTCACTCGCGGCGGCGTTGGCGAATGCGAAAAGCTAGTTTCTTCACCTTTGAAGTTTTCTCTGTCATTTTGAGCCTTCAGGCGAAGAATCCTTTCTGCAGAAAGGATCCCTCGGCAGGCTCGGGATGACAGAATAGTCCCACATAATGAAAGAAACCCGTCTCCTTATGGGCATGCCTATCACGGTTGAAATCGTCGACGCTCGAGCGACCCAAATCGAACTCGACAAGATTTTCGATTACTTCAAATACATCGACGAGAAGTTCAGCACGTACAAAAGAACGAGCGAGATCATGGCTATCAACCGGGGTGAGCTTGACGTAAAAGATGCGAGCGAGGACATGCGGATTATTTTCGCGCTTGCGGAAGAAACGAAACAAAAGACGGACGGTTATTTCGACATTCAAAAACCCGATGGCAGCTACGATCCTTCCGGCGTCGTGAAGGGCTGGGCGATTTGGCAGGCGGCGAAAATCCTCGAGCGCGACGGCTTCAAGAATTTCTACGTGGACGCGGGCGGGGATATCGAGGTGAAAGGCACAAGTAAAAAATGGAAAATCGGCATCAAGAATCCGTTCAAACAAGAAGAAATAGTTAAAGTGCTTCGCGTAACCAATGCCGGCGTCGCGACCTCCGGCACTTATATCCGCGGCGAACATATCTACAACCCAAAGAATGGAAAACCAGCAAATGAAATTGTAAGCTTAACGGTAGTCGGTCCGAACGTTTACGAGGCTGACCGCTTCGCCACCGCCGCGTTCGCCATGGGCGCGGCCGGGATCAATTTCATCGAACAGCTCGACGGCTTTGAAGGATACGTGATCGACAAGAAAGGAATCGCGACTATGACGAGCGGGTTTGAGAAATACGCTCATTAAAATTTCCAATATCCAATTACCAATTTCCAATTAATGTCCAATGATTTAATTTCCAATTGGACATTGAGTCATTCGAAAATTAATTGGGAATTGGATATTGGCAATTGGAAATTATTACGACGCTACAGCATATGTTAAATCTTATAGACAAGCTATTAAATCGGATCACCATGTACCGCCTCGTGCTGTATTATCTGATCGCGCTCGTTTTGATTGCCGGCGTTTTCGGCGCAATTGGGATTCTTCCCTACGGCCCCCTCGCGCTCGCGTTCTCGACCGCGATCCTCGTCGCGGTCTCCCTAATCACGAACAAAGTCTTCGCCGGCGTTTTCAAGACGCAGACCAATGTCGAGTCAATTTACATCACTGCGCTGATCCTCGCGCTCATCATCACGCCAGTCGTGCCAACGGACGCAATGGGAATCTCATTCCTCGTCTGGGCAGCAATCCTCGCGATGGCATCTAAATACATCCTCGCCATACGCAAAAAGCATCTTTTCAACCCGGCGGCGCTCGCGGTCGCCGTGACCGCCTTCGCCATCGGCCAATCGGCGACGTGGTGGGTCGGCGGCAACCTGCCAATGATGGCGTTCGTCATCGTTGGCGGCCTTTTGGTCGCGCGGAAAATCCAGCGGTTTGATCTGATCTTCGCGTTTTTCGCCGCGGCAATCGCGTCAACCATCACCACGGCAACCACATTCGATCCCCTCTTGACGCTCCAGCAGGTGGCGTTGCACACGCCGATTTTCTTTTTCGCTTTCATCATGCTCACGGAACCTTTGACGACGCCGCCGACGCGGGACACGCGCATTGCGTACGGCCTGCTCGTCGGTTTCCTTTTCGCGCCGAACATCCACTTCGGCTCTGTTTATTCAACCCCGGAGCTTGCGCTTCTCGCCGGGAACGTCTTTTCCTATTTCTTGAGTCCGAAAGCGAAGTACATCCTGAAATTGAAAAGTAAAAGGGAGATCGGCACCGACATCGACGAAATAATTTTTGCGACCGAGAAGCCGGTGAAATTCAAACCCGGCCAATATATGGAATGGACTTTGGGACATCCCAAAACCGACAGCCGCGGCAACCGGCGGTACTTCACCATTGCCTCGTCCCCCACAGAACCGGATCTACGGCTTGGCGTGAAGTTCTATGAGAATTCAAGCAGCTTCAAGCTGAAACTTGGAACGCTTAAGCCAGGCGACGAGATCATGGCCGGCCAGCTCGCCGGCGATTTCACATTGCCGAAAAACAAAAACAGAAAGCTCGCCTTCGTCGCCGGCGGCATCGGCATCACGCCGTTCCGCAGCATGGCGAAATATCTCGTTGACCGCAATGAAAAACGGTCCATCACGCTGCTCTATTCCAACCGGAACACTTCTGAAATCTGCTATAAAGAAATTTTCAATGAGGCCGCACAAAAGATCGGTATGAAAACGATTTACGCAGTGACCGGCGCTGACCAAATTCCACCGCCCGTCAATGGTTACAAAGGTCATATTGACGCCACTTTGATAGCCAAACAAATCCCCGACTACCTCGAGCGGACATTCTACGTTTCCGGCACGAACGCGATGGTGAACACTTTTAAAGATGCCCTTCATCGCATGGGCATCCCGCGGAAGCAGATCAAGACCGACTTCTTCCCAGGATTCGCCTAAAAACTAGCCTGGTTCGAATCCAATCCTGCTAGCACGAGTCAGCGCAGTATCGCGGGAGACCGGAGAGCCTCATTTGCTGCTTTTTAAAAGGGTCAGTACGAATCCAAGACGGGTCACCCATCCTGGATTGAAAGAACGTTTTTCAATGTCTCCTGCCCATTCATTTCAAATGCCGTACCCCGTAGAAAAAGATGACGCAGTTGTTCCGTTGGCGGGAAAATTACCAGAGCAATTGCCATGGCAATGGCGCCGTAGATGCTTTCAGATATTCGAAGGGCAGGTTTGCCATGAATCTTTCGCCATAGGGACGGTTGCCGTCGGGAAACAATATTACCGCATGAATCCTCCCTTGCTTGTTGCGCAACGAATCAAGGGTGCCGGCGTCTTTGTGCTTCTTCAAAAACTTCAATGCGCCGAGATAGGCAAAGCCGGAGCTCGGACCCGGGGTCAGCCCCATGATCCAGTTGAACCACAAGCTTGCAAGATATGACGGCCTGGCTTCCGCTTCCGTGTAGTCGTCTATCGACTCACGCCACGGCAGGGTGATCTCCTTCATACGATCCAGATCACGAACGCCAGGTATCTCCTGCCCGGGAGAGCAAAGCACGCCGACGATCTTTATGTTTTCCAAATGGGACCGCAGGTGGTTGCTTATTCCGACAATGGTCCCTCCCGTGCCGACTCCGGCAGCGAAAAGCGTCGGCGGATAGGCGAGCTGTTCCAATATCCTGGGAGCGGTGAAGCTCGCGTGGAGCTTGGTCCCGTCGGGATTGGCATACTGGTCAAGATTGAGGCATCCATCGTCCGCTTTCCACCCTTCCGCCTTCCAACCCCCGCCTCCCAGTTTCCTCGCCGTCGCTATCGCGCTCAGGCCCGCTTCCGGCGATATGGCTTCGGCGCCGGCAAGCAGGAAAGGATATCGCTTGCCATCGGGCAGATCGGGCGAAACCACAAGCTTTACGGATAGCGGGCCGAAAGATTTCGCCATGGCCGAGAGGACGACGCCGGTATTGCCGGAAGTGGCTTCCACTAAAGTATGGATGCCGCGAAGCATCCCTAACTTTTCTGCGCCCGCAAGCATGCCGTAGATGGTCAGGAACTTTATATTCTCGTACGGCAAATGGTACGCCAACGCGACCGACAAATCGACGCCGTCGGCCGCGAAAGGGTTCAGCTCGCCCGGAACCGGCATCACCGGCAACGGCCACTTGTCCCAATGTTTTATGTAATAGCTTTTTCCCATCTCGTTTACGCGAAAACAACCTTTTTATCTCGGTGATTTCTTCCCTGGCATCGCTGTTAATTTTACGGTAATCATTCTACCGTATCACACCCGGGGTTTGAAGGGATCGTCCGGCTTTGGTAAAATTAAGCCATCAAATCCAATGAAAAAAATTGTTGTCGATCCCGAAAGGTGCACGGGCTGCGGGATGTGCGCCGCCATTGCCCCGGGCATATTGAAACTAGACAGAAACGGGAAAGCAAGGATTGCGAAGCAGGATATGAAATCGGCAAAAAAGCTTGAGGAAGCCATCTCCGCCTGTTCCAATGGCGCAATTTCCTGCAAACTGAAAAAGAGACCGGCCGGGAAGAAGAACTCCTGATCCGACCGGAAATCTTACATGATAATAATCGATTCCAGCCTCACCCTGCTTCCCCTGACAAAGTTCGTGAGCCCGGTGTGAACCATCTGCATCATACAGAGGCAGGGCAGGAACCTTTGGCGCTTGCCCCAAACCGGCTTTCCTCCTTTCGCTATGCCCTCAAAGGCGATCACGGCATAATGCCCGACATCCTTCACCTTCTGCCCCCGCGATTTCTGCGGCCCGACCATCCAAACGCCGATTAGCCCGAATTTATCCTGTTCTATCACTTTCATGACGTGCGTGACGGGGCAGCCCTGAAACGTCGGCCTGCCGATGATTATTTCCCCCTTTTTCACCGCTGCCGGCTTGAAGGGCAAAATATATTCCCTGCACGAGGGCTCGTCCGGCAACGGATGCAGAATAAAGTCGTGTTTCATTCTCCTTTGTAGAAAATTTCTCCCGTTATTTTCCTCAATATCCCGTAGTTCTTGTCCCAGCCTGTTTCCCGGTTGCCGACGCAAAGCGTGCAAACCCCCACGGGAGCGATGCCCCGCAGCCGGTACTTTTCCCCTTTTGGCTTGAAATTTTTGATGGCTTTCACCGCCCCTTCCAGATTGAGCCCGCGCAAGGCGTCAACCGGATAAATGTCTTTGATGTTTTTCTTTTGCCTCACCCTTTCGACGAACACCTCCTTCTCCGCCTGCGAGATCAGGTCCGTCTTGGTGATAAGGACCACGTCGGCAAGCGTGAGCATCGGCCCGACTTTGGCAGGCAGGTTTATCCCGCTCGCCGCCCCCAAGATGCAGATTCCCAGGGTGTTCGTCATGTAAGGCGAACACCTGAAGCAAAGCCCCGCGGTTTCAATGAACAGTATCTCGGCTTTTTCTTTTTTTGCCCACGCAACCGCGTCATTGAAAACAAGGACCAGGGAATGGTCGGGGCATATTTCCCCGGAATACATTTTCCTTGAAGGGATGCCGAGCTTTGAAAACTCCTTGTCGTCTTCGGTGAATTGGACATCGACTTTGAAATAAGCGACTTTTTCATTTATGCCTTTCGACAAAAGCTGCTTTATCACCGCTGATTTGCCGGCGGACGGATCGGAAGCGAAAGTAATTATTTTCATAATGTCATTCCCGCCCTTAATTTGTCCCTTAACCCGGTCAGGTAATCGTCCTTCCTGATGATCTCCCGATGGAGATCCCTTTCTTTTGCCGAGGTATTGATTATTTTCGTTATGACCCCGTTTTTCATCAAAATTCGCATATCGCTCAACAGGATAATTCTAGGATCGTGGGACACAAATATCAAGATCTTGTTGCGTTTTTTCAGCAGGTCCAACACCCTTATCTTGTTTATTCCAGCGTTTTCTATCTCGTCCAAAAGGACAATCGGCGAATCGCTCACGACCAGGGCATCCGCTATCATGAGAGCGCGGGTCTGGCCGCCGGAAAGAGCCGTCATCACCTGTTGTTCCTCTATCGCTTCGCCCGACAGCTGGTTGGCAAGGTCGATGACTTTGCCGACAATGGTTGCCGGTTTATTCTTGATTTTGGCGTGGATTTCAAGAAATTCTCCCACCTGCAAATCCGTCAGGAATGTATTATGTTGCGAAATGAGGGCGATGCGGTCTTTTGATAACTTTTCAAACACCACCTTCCGGTTGGTTATTGTATTCCTGTCAGCCCGGCAATTAATATCGTTGATCAGCTGGGTTTTGCCCGAACCGGTTTGCCCAATAATGCTTACAATCATCCCGACGGGGATTTCTACCTTTTTAATCGGTTCTTTCTCTTTATTCCTTCCATGCCCGCCATAAATTATTATTTTCATTTTTTCAATCTTTGGTTCGGTTTTTGCAGATCTACAATCAAAACTCCTCATGACCGCTGCACAGAGCCAGTATAACCCACAACGTTCCCGATTTCAAAAGTAAGTGGACAGGCAAACCGCCATGTCGCATGCTAGAGGTGCGGCATGAGAAGATGTCAGCTGTTTGTTTTATCCGGAGACCAAAGGAAAGCTGAATTTGAGTAATCCCAACGACCCGTCCTGGATTAGAACCGGATTCGGAAATAAAAACGTAGATTTTTCGGCACTAAACCGAGGTTGGTGATAATCGCAGCCCTGCAGCTAACGGAAATAAGCCAATAAAATCGGTTCAAATTTTGATAGGGGGCGTGGACGTTAGAACTTTTTGAAAAGATATAGTGAGTGGCGGGGTGGGGTAAGCAATCAATAAACTAAATCTGCCCCTGTGCGAATGTAAGGTCTGGGACATGAACATAAGCGATTTGCCTCTGGATTCTGGTTCTAACGTCCTCTGCAATTGCGCGCAGGTCGTAATTTAGGAACGACAGCAAAACGGGGATATCCCATGCGCAAGCGGGGATATTTTCGCTAATCAACACATTGTCCACTTGAAACGCACATTTTTCGTTGACTTTTCCAAATGGTATGCCAGCTTGAAGAAGATGGATCAGACGAAAGAGCTTCAAATGAAACCTTTTCGCCTGCTCCGCCCAAAAATCTCCACATAAAATGTGGCGGCTTGCAGTACTTATAGACCATCATTAAATCAAAATCGCCGGCGCTGTCCAGAAACCTCTCATTCGTTCATTCGTTCATTTGAACGAATGAACGAATGAACGAATGAGAAATATTCCCAACAGCGCCGCAATCAATATGTTCAAAAATCGCCAAACCGCCGGTCAGCAATTGACCTTCCGACTACTAAAGTTCGATGAGGACGACAATGCTATTGTCGTGGGTTTGCCGCGCGGCGGGGTCATCGTCGCGGCGGAAGTCGCGCGGAACCTCGGCCTGCCTCTTGAAATCATAATCGTGAAAAAAATCGGCGCGCCCCTCAATCCGGAATTTGCCGTCGGAGCGCTCGCGGAAACCGGCGCGCGGTTCCTGGACGAAGATGTCATCCGCGAACATGGAATCCCCTCCCGTTACATCGACGATGAAATAAAGATTAGGAAGACGGAACTTGAGGAGCGAATCAGGCATTACCGCAACGGAAAACCAATGTCTGATTTCAAGGGGAAAACGGCGATCCTCATTGATGACGGCATTGCTACGGGCGCCACGGTGCGGGCAGCCATCTTCGCTGCGAGGAAATTGCATGCGCGGAAGATTGTCGTGGGAACTCCGGTGATTTCAACAGAGGCGCTCGAGACGATACGGGAAGAAGCCGACCTCGTGGTTTACTTAGAGATAATGCGGGCGTATTCGTTTTCCGTGGGAGAATACTATGAATCCTTTCCGCAAGTCGATGACGAAGCCGTGCTCCGCGCAATGGGCGATGTCCGTGTTGGAAAAGCAAACCGGTTGGCGCAGTCGAAAGCAATCATTTAATAGAGAAGCTTCCTTTTGAATTTGGATTGAAAGGCCGATAAACAACACTAAATAATGTCTGCCGATCCATATTCCCAATCAAAGCCAATAGGCAAAGTAACCCACTTCTACGGGCGCATCGGCGTGGCAATAGTGCGCTTCGCGGAAGACCTCTCGCTCGGCGAACGGGTGAGGTTTAAAGGAGCGCATACTGACTTTACGGAACCGGTCACGTCGATGGAATATGACCACAAGCCGGTTGTGAAAGCGAAAAAAGGACAGGAGATAGGAGTCAAAGTGGAAGAGCGCGTGCACGAAGGAGATCTGGTGCTCGCGGAAGGGTAAATCCCGATTACTTGCCTCGGCCAGCGTCAGAACTCCCCAAATGGGTCTCGTCTCCAAGGGGAGCTTTTTCGTTATTCTGTTATTTTGAAGTTCGGCCAAAGAATCTCATTTGCTCATTCGTTTGAATGGGCAAATTAAACCGCAACGAAATCTTACTAAACCATTTTTGACGGCCGTCAGATTTGGTTTGGCAGGAACCTTATTTGCTAATTCGTTTGAATTAGCAAATAAGAATACTGCTCGGAGACAAGGCCAAGCATTGCTCTTTTTGCGCGTTAACCCCGCCGGAAACGATTTTCTCCCTTAAATTTGGACGGCGGGGGAAACCGGCGCGGCTGGTTTGAACTTCCGAACTGCGGGCGCGACGCAGATTGGCGCTGCGGCGACGGGCGGCGGGGCGGCCATTGGGGACGCTCCGGCACGGTGCTATGCCGCGCGGGCGGCAATTCGGGAACTCTCGACGGCGGCAGGGTTGCGCGCATCAGGCGCTCGATGTCCCGCACGTCGTTTTTTTGGTCCGGCGTGGCGAAGGAAATGGCGTGGCCCGTGGCTCCGGCGCGCGCGGTGCGGCCGATGCGGTGGATGTAGTCCTCGGCGTTCGTCGGCAGGTCGTAATTCAAAACAAGCTCGATCCCCTTTACATCAATGCCGCGCGCGGCGATGTCGGTCGCGACGAGCACGCGGTACTTGCCGTTGCGGAATCCCCCAAGCGCCTCTTTGCGCTGGTTCAACGACTTATTGGAATGCAATTCGGCGGCGGTGTGGCCGAACGCGCGGATGCCGGCGGCGATCTTCTTCGCGCCGAATTTCGTGCGCGAAAATACCAAAACCGAACCGCGGTATTCGTTGAGCAATTTTTCAAGCAGGCGCGATTTGTCCGGTTTTTGTATGAAGAAAAGTTCCTGCGTCACTTTTTCGATCGCCGTGCCCGACGGCGCAACCTCGATGCGCAACGGCAGCTTCGTGTACGATTTCGCGAGCGCCACGATGCTCTCCGGCATCGTCGCGGAGAAGAGCATCGTCTGCCGTTCGGTTGGCACCTCCATTAAAATCCGCTTGAGCTGCGGTGCAAAGCCCATGTCGAGCATCCGGTCGGCCTCGTCGAGCACCAAGATATTCACGTTGCGCAACGAAAGTGTTTTTTGCTGAAGATGATCAATAATGCGTCCCGGCGTGCCAATCACAATCAGCGGATTCCGGCGCAGCTGCGTGAGCTGGCGATTGATGGACTCGCCGCCGAGTAGCACCGCGGTTCGAATGCCAAGCAGCGCGCCGATTTTTTGGAACACTTCGTCAACTTGGAGCGCAAGTTCGCGCGTGGGCAAAATGACGAGACCATGCTTTCCGCGCAAAGCCGCCTGAATCATCGGCACGGCAAAAGCGAGCGTCTTGCCGGTGCCGGTTTGCGCGAGGCCAAGCAAATCCTTGCCTTCGATGGCCGGCGGGATTGATTTTGCCTGGATAGGCGTCGGTGTTTTGAAGTTGAGCTTATCGAGCACTGCCAGAATGTTCGGAGCGATGCCGAGGCCGTAAAAGTCGGATGAGGTGGTCATCCTTGTGATTCTATCAGAAAATATCGAATAAATCTAATTATAATTCCGGGGAATTATCTCTAGTTTCGGCCAGACTGCCGCCCAACGGTTGATCTTCTTCTGATAGGTGTCTTCGTCTATTTTTATTTTATTCGCCCTCACGACCATATTGAGCAAATCGTCCAATCCAAACGGGGCGAACACTTCGAATTTCCCGTCGGCCATCCTAATTCCAGTCGAGGTTGCGGTCGTCGGCCACGTGCTGATGGCTTCTTCGACAGACCCGTATTGCTTGATGGGATGACCGAAATGCTTTTCATACCAGAGGTGTACGCGCGCCTGGTTCCGGATTTCCACCAAAACCGGAATATCCTTGAATAATTCTTTTCCTTTTTGGATAAAAACATCTTCGCCTTCATAAGAGGTGTCGTTCGCATCATAATAAACAAGGTCGTAATCCTTTATGCCATGCTCCGGATCAAAACCGTGTTTCATGTTCCAAACGGTTTGCACCACGCCGCCGGCACCGAGATACCAATTTGGCATATCAAAAAGCGGCGCCTGCTCCAAAATCAATTGGATACTTTTATTTTTCTTTAAAATTTTCTCCAACTCCTGAACCTGGTTCATATAATGTCATATTCCATCCGCGGCTCTTCTCCCTCCGGATTACTGTATAATGGCACAATTTCGAGTTCGCCTTTAGGCTGCATGCGGATGACGTCGATTACCTTGCCAAAGATTCGAAAGTCGCGGCGCAGGATTACGGGCTTGTACTGCGGGTCACTCGAGACCGGCTGCAGGATGACGGCGTTTGACGCGAACTGCAATTTTTTGATGACGGCGAAGCTGTCAATGATGGCAACAACAAGGTCGTTCTCGCCGACATCCTCCGTCACCTCGACGAGCACATGGTCGCCTTCCTTGATGCCCGCGTCAAGCATCGAATCGCCGACCGCTTTGATGCAGACGACGTTGTCCTTGTTCCTGCCTTGTAAAAGCTGCGTCGCGATGCAAATGTAATCGCCCAAATTGCGGTGCGCGAAGACGGCCATGTTGTCGCAGCCCGCCGAGCCGAAGACCGGGATCTGCACTGTCATCGGCGCGCGGCCGGCAACGTCAATCAGCCGAATCCCCCGCCGTTCATAGCGATGCCGCTCGATCAAGCCCTTCCGCTCAAGCGATTCCAGATATTGCGTCGCCGCGCGCGGCGAAGAAAGCTTCATCAGGCGCACCAGCTCCGCCACCGTCGGCGACTCGCCCTTCTTCCCAATCAGCCGCCGCAGGCCGTCGTAGAACCGCTTCTGCTTTTCCGTCAATTTTTCCATTTTTTTATCCATTTTTTGCACTTGTTACTTGTTACTTGTTACTTTATGCTTGCTCTCGACCGTATAGCCCTCAATCCACGATGTCCGCCTGATGACCGACCGCTCCGCGTTGCGTCCTTCCAAATCCCGCACCCTTACGAACACCGGGAACCAATCGGGCAAGCCAAGAGAGCGCCCGTCGCCGTCGTAAGCGACCAGCCCCTTCCGCTTGGAGGAAAAATTCAGCAGCTCAAACTGGGCTTCCGGCATGTTCCTGAAGAAAGTTTCCCCGTTCCTCGTTTCCGGATGGATCCAGCTCATAGTTATATTCTATCAAACTGCTGTTTATATACAATATATAAACTGTGGATAAATAAAAAGGCCACTCCGAAGCGAATGGCCTGACCTATCTATGGAGCTTCCGGCATCAATTCAGAACTGGCGGGGCGACGCCGTCCACGGCAGTCTTTTGCACTTGAAACTCCCGCTTTCTGATGTCGACAGTCGCCTGTCCCGGCGGCTCACACGATAATACCGTCCCCCAGACGGCAAGGACGATGGGGAAACGATCCCCATACAGAACTGGCCAATCAATTCGGAGCCCGACACGCTTCCCCACGCTCAATCCGGAAACCTTGAGCGATATCCGTCCGTTGGCATGGAACGAAATTGTTTCCATCGCCTTGGTGTCTCCCCCACCCAGAACTGTGGCAGTCCCTTTAAGGGGAATTTGATAACTACGAAACATTGTTTTCAAGCCTCCGGGAGTATGGTAGCAGAAAATGAAAAAATGCGCAACCTTCCGCCTTTTATTTCCCATGCCCGAATCGAATTGCGGACAGGGCGCCGGCCTTTGAGATGGATTCCGGATTATAGTATCCTTAATGGACGATGGGCATATTTGTGAACGGCTTGCTCCAAAGAATCGCCGCGGCTATCGCGGTGCCGATCGTGCCAATCTGCGGATTGATCGGCGGCGCTTCGGGCACCGTTCCGGTAGCGCCGCCGGCGCCGCAAATGGCCACCCTGTCCGCAATCGCGGAAAACCTGGCGGCCGATATGCCGGTCGTCGTTTTTTCTTCGCCGCAACTGCCAAGCACCACGCCGGGGCTTTTGCCAAAAGTAAAAGTGACGGTTTTCCACGTTGCCATCGTCACAACGAGTACAGCGCAGAAAACAAACACGGCAATAGTCGCGTCAACACCAGCGACCGCTGCCGCGCCGCCGAAAAAGCCGCCGGCGCCGAAACCGGCTTCAGTTCCGGCGACTTCGGCTACCGCAATAAAAACCGTACCGGCGCCACTTGTGATAACCGCGCAGGCGCTCTTGGCAAGCACGACGGCAACGTTCAAAGAATTGCCGAGTGGGCCTTATGCCGTGTCATTCAATGCCGATCTTGCGAACGGTGAAAACGCCACATGGAATTTTGGCGCGCAAAATATCGGCGGCACTGGTACGGCAATCCCGCAATTCGCCGCTTCCTATTCCTGCGATCCCATACCTGACGAGCCAGCGCCCGGCGCATCCGACCAGCGGCCGATGTTTGAGGTGAAGACCGCTTACAGCTGCGCGGTGTCCCTCACTCCCCTCTTGGGCAACGACCGCCGGACGCAAACCAAAAATTTCTCGTTCACGACGCCCTCGGGCCAGCTCATCGTCACCGCCGCCTCCGCCATAAGCACGGTACTCGTTGAGGATACGGACAATGGCGGCATTGTTTTCACGAACCACGATGCGGCGCCAATTACGATCACGGGGCTGACGCTCGACGCCTCATATCAGGACCTCGCGACGATCAACGGCCCGATAGTCCTGAGAATAGCTGATCCCACGGCCGGCCAATCGCTCTTCGATTACCACTTGGAGAATGCGCCGACCGTCTCCGCAAGCACGTTTTCGCACGTGGAATCAGGCATCAACGCCGCGCCGCTCTCCTTTACCATCCCGGCGAACGGCCAAAAAATGCTCCCGATCCAAATCCTCGGCGTGCATATGATGAGCATGCAAAACACGATTCCAACCATCACGATTTCCGTGCGGGATGTCGCCACCGATCGCGCGGACATGAGGACAACCTTGGTCTCGCCCATCGTCTCGTGGAGCTGCGTCGTCGAACTGGGCGGCTTCAACCCGTATGCCACGAGCGGCCCGTTTGCCACCGGACAGGTGTGCCATTGAAGAAATTTTCAATTCGCAATTTCCAATGTCCAATCAATGACGCAATTTCCAATGTTCCAATTGAATCATTGCCCCATTGTCCGCCTTGGGCGGATCAGCCTCGGGCTGAAAAATTGATTGAAAATTGAAAATTGTTACTTGAAAATTATTCTTGCCTACCCGAATGTGAACGTGTACGCCTGCGGGCCGGGCGATAAGATCATGAATTCAAGAAGGCGCTCTCCCGAAGACGTGCCACTGATGATCCGGCAAAGCCGATCCTGGTTTATTTCAACATAGCTTCGGCCGTCTTTATAAGAGATATCCGAACTGGCGACCGCGGGATCAATCGGATCGCCATTGCGGGACACTTCCATGTCTATCGGCTTGCCGCTCGCGGATCCGGCGACAAAGCAGACGCCTTTCACGTCGTAGCGATGATAGATGCCTCCCAAGCTGGCAATGCTAGACCCTTCGCTGCGTTCGAAGACGACTCGCCGGCGAGGTATGCCAAAAAAATCCCCGGATGATGGGCGGGATGCAGGGTGACAAAAAAAGAAACGGTGCCGCCGATAAAAGCCACGATGACCGGAATGTCGGGCATGGGGTTTATTATAGCAAACCACCCAAAGGGCCCCTTTGCGAAGATTCCCTTCGACTTACCTTCGACTTAATGATTTTTTAATATTATTTCAATCTAGGGAAGAGAATATCTGTCTTTTTTGCCTTTAGAATTTGCCCTTCCCACTGGAGCGCTGCGGTTATCTTTCTTGAGGTTTCCGGCATGAAGGGCAGGAGCGTCGCGGCAATGTTGTCGAGGAGCGTTATGGCGTTGAACAATTTCCGCTTGCGCTCCGCCCCGTCGGTTATCGCCCATAATTTATTGTCATTCACATACCGGTCGCCGAACGCGATTGCGGCCCAAACCGCCGCAAGCGCCTCATGGAACCTGAATTCGCTTGTTTTCGCATAGGCCGTTTTTTTCATCGCGGCGATTTCTTTCTCGAACGCCGGATCCAACTTTACCAGCCTCAATTCTTCCTTCTCGGCCAGCGTCAGGACCCGCGCGGCGAAATTGCCGAGCCCGTTCGCGAGGTCGCCGTTGTACCGCTCCTTCATTTTCGCTTCCGAAAAATCGCCGTCCTCGCCGAACGGGATTTCGCGGAGCAGGAAATAGCGCAGCGCGTCATTGCCGTAGCGGGCGGCAAGCTCGAGCGGATCAATCGCGTTGCCGAGCGATTTTGAAATCTTCGTGCCATCTAAGGTAAGAAAACCGTGCGCTACAATCTGGTTCGGAAGCGGCAGGCCGGCGGACATAAGCATAGCAGGCCAAATCACCGCGTGAAATCGCGCAATATCCTTGCCTACTAAATGAATATCTGCCGGATGCTCTTCCCATCCTTCCATGCCAATCGCGGAAATATAATTAATCAGTGCGTCAAACCAAACGTAAATTACCTGATTGGCATCATTCGGCACTGGAATCCCCCACGGTCGCTTCTCGCGTGAGATGCTGATATCCTCCAACCCCCTCCCAACAAAACTCTTTATCTCATGAAAACGGTGCGCGGGCGCGACAAATTCAGGATGCGCCTCATAAAATTCCAATAATGGTTTTTGATAT
>CAVUWW010000037.1:0-12939 GCA_963745135.1 uncultured bacterium
TTATGTCGGCTTTGCAGGTTTTCCTCCAAAAGAAATCGAACCGGCGCGCCTTCGTCATTCTGGGTGAGACCGTAGGCATTCGCCATCTGGTTCATTTATTTCGACCTGCGGGCCGTAGCGGCCGTTGCCGTGGTTATGTTCGTCGTGCTCTTCTGGGGATATTTGCGGAGCCGGTCGGAAATTGCTTATACGACGGAAATCAGGTTTTTCCGCGCGACCCGCAGCGCGGTCGGCGAGGCGGCGACAGCCGTCATTATCGCCATGATCGTTTTTTACCTTTCGTGCGCCGGCGGCGGAATTTGTTTGTGAGCGAACAGGCATTCCAGCCGTTCTACAATTGGGCGTCAGGCGTCTTCAATGATTTTTATCCCGGCGTGCTCCTGGCGGCCCGTTCAATGATTTCGCCGAGAGCGTGGTGCGGCAGGAATTGCAGAACAATCCTTCATATGCCGCCTTGAACCCGACGCAGCAGATCACGGCATCCGCGAACGCCGTCACGCAGTTCACCGGCAGCTTCTCGGCCAGTTTCGGCGTACCCATAGCCACTTCGACCCCGACGGTTCAGGTGTTCTATGGCGGGATCCTAAGCTCCATCCAAAGCGCGCGGGACAAGCTGCAGGGCTGGTTCCTGGCGGCGTGGGGCTTGATCGTTTTCCTCATTTTCCGGATTGTCGGCATCATCGTCGTTTGGTTCACGCAATTCATCGCGCTGATCGTTTATGAGGTTCTGCTTTCCGCCGGCTTCATGAGGGTTGTCCAGCATCCGGACGTTAAAGAAGAAGTTGAATATTGAAGATTAGGGTCTGGGGTCTGGGGTATGGGGTATAGAAAGAGAAAACCATTTCTTGATTTTTTACCCTATACCCTTTACCCTATACCCCATACCCCCATGGCAAAAGATTACTATCACATTTTAGGCATTTCCAAGTCCGCCTCCGACGAGGATGTCAAGAAGGCGTACCATAAATTGGCGCACCAATACCACCCTGACAAGCCGGGCGGCGACGAGAAGAAGTTCAAGGAGATCAATGAGGCGTACCATGTGCTTTCCGATAAAGCGAAGCGGATGCAGTATGATCGCTTCGGTTCGGCCGAGCCGTTCAATGCTGGCGCGGGCCAGTGGGGCGGATTCCCGGGCGGCGGCGCGCAATGGGGCGGCGGTTTTCCGGGCGGAATGCCTCCAAATTGGGAAGGCGGATTTGGATTTGATCCGGAGAGCATGGGCAACATGGGCGACTTGAACGACATTTTCGAGACCTTCTTTGAAGGGCTCGGCGTGCGGCCGCACCGGAAAACGTATGCGCAGGGATCGGACTTGGAAGTGCAGGAAGATATCTCACTTGAGGAAGCGTTTCGCGGCATCACGCGGACGATTCACTTGCGGACGTTCGTGCAGTGCGAAAAGTGCAAAGGCAAAGGCGCGGAAGCCGGGGTCGGTTTCGAAAAATGCACGGTGTGCGACGGGCGCGGCGAAGTGCGCGAGCAGCGGCGGACGTTTTTCGGCAGCTTCTCGCAGGTGAAGACGTGCGAGAAATGCCACGGCATCGGCGAGATCCCAAAGAAGGCATGCGGCGCCTGCAGGGGGGCTGGGCGTGTGGAAGCGACTCGCGAAATCAAAGTGGAGATCTTGCCGGGCATCGAGGACGGACAGCTCATCAAGATCAAAGGCATGGGTGAGGCGGGGGATCGCGGTGCGTCGGCGGGCGACCTATACGTGCGCGTGCGCGTGAAGCCGCATCATACGTTCGAGCGGCATAGCGATGATTTGATTGTGGCGCGGGAATTGAAGGTGCTCGATTTGCTGCTCGGCAAGAAAATAGAAGTGCCGACGATTTCAGGAGGCAAAGTGGCGGTGGAGATTCCGGTGAATTTCAACTTGAAGGATAATTTAAGGATTTCCGGCGAGGGCATGCCGAAGTTCGGTTCAAGCGGTTCGACATGGCTTACCGCAAGCCGCGGCGATCTCTTGGTGAATTTCATCATCAAAGCGCCAAAGAAGATTGATCCGAAGGTAAAAAAAATTTTGGAGGATTTGGAGTGAGTCAGAAGACCGTTTTCGCGGCGCGCCGCGAAGACGGTCTTCAGCTGAAGCGGCTCCATCTCGTCCACTACCACACCTACCCGAGGACGCCCAAGATGAATGCCCATTACGAGCGGTTCAATCGCACCATCCAGGAGGAATTCGTCGACTACCATGCCTCGGAATTGATGATTACCGACCGCTTCAACGCGAAACTCGGTCGACTGGCCCGTCTGGTACAACACCGAGCGCGTGCGCTATGTTTTCCAAAACAAGCTGTCGCCCGTACAACTCATGCTATCCCTGCCCCAGCCGGCGCAGGGCAAACTGCCCGCCGAGTGCAAAAGTGGGTGGCCTCATACAGTGGCTTGACATTAAAACCGGCTGCCCCTATAATGGTTACTTATATGGGGTTTTGTGGAAATTCTAAGACCCATCTCAAAATAGGCGGTTTGAAATGTGTCCTAGATTATCAATAGCCAGCCACTAGCGACTAGCTACTGGCCACTAGTGAAGAATAGAATTTTCCGCTATTGGCTATAACCCCAGTGGCTAGTGGCTAACAATGCTTGACTCATTCAATCCAAATGAGTTTTAATACCTAGAACAGGGTCTTGAACGAAAACGGTGCCTCTACCCCGCGAAGGGTTGAGGTGTGCCGCTTTTTCTTTGTTTGGGCTTGCGCAACGTAATGCCAATATACGAATGCGTGCGAATGATGCAAATAATACGAATCAGACATAGTTCGCGGAATTAGTATCATTCGTATCATTCGCACGAATTAGCATATTAGCATCTCGCAAAACAATGGCGAAATTCTCCTCAACCAAAAATTTCGGGAAGTCGGCGCCGCTCATCGCCCCTTTCAACCTGAACGAGGCGCAGCTCAAATCATACGACTGGTTTTTGAAAAAGGGTTTGAAGGAAATTTTTGACGAGATATCGCCGATCAAGGACCACACCGGCAAGGAATTCGAGTTGTATTTCCAGGAGTACCGTTTTGACGAGCCGAAGTACGACGAGAACACCGCTCGCTACAAGGAGGCGACCTACGAGGCGTCGCTGCGGTGCGTTTTGAAATTGGTGAACCGGCACACGGGGCGCGAGCAGTCGCAGGAAGTTTATTTCGGCGACTTCCCGATCATGACGGCGCGCGGCACGTTCATCGTGAACGGCGTGGAGCGTGTCGTCGTCTCGCAGCTTGTCCGCTCCGCCGGCGTCGCCTTCACCGCCGTGCCGTACCGCGGCCGGTCTCTTTTTGGCGCGAAGATCATCCCGAACCGCGGCGCGTGGCTTGAATTCGAGACCGACATCGGCGGCGAAATTTCCGTGAAGATTGACCGCCGGCGCAAGGTGCCGGTAACTGACATTTTGCGCATTTTCGGCATGGACACGGAGGCGATCCATAAGGCGTTCGCGGACGCGGACAAGGGCCACGTGAAGCACATCGAAACGACGCTCAAGAAGGACACTGCAAAGAACGCCGACGAATCGTACATCGAGATTTACCGCCGCCTGCGCCCGGGCGATCCCGCGAGCGCGGAGACCGCGAAGAACCTGGTGAGCGCGATGTTCGAGCGCCCGGACCGTTACGACCTTTCGGAAGTCGGCCGCTACAAGATGAACCAACGGCTTGACCTTGGCGTTAAACAGAAGCATGCCCCGGGCGGCGACCGGGAAGAGAGCCGGCTTTTGGATTCGGAGGATCTCATTGCAATCGTCCGCGAGATAATTCGGCTGAACAACGACCCCGAAGCGGAGCCGGACGACATTGACCATTTGGGGAACCGGCGCCTGAAGGCGGTCGGCGAATTGCTGCAGGGACGCTTGCGCATCGGCCTCGCGCGCTTGCGCCGCATTATCCAGGATCGCATGTCGACGGAAGACAAGGATACTTTGCAGCCCGCGCAACTCGTGAACTTCCGGCCGATTACCGCGGTCGTGAAGGAATTTTTCGCGTCATCACAGCTTTCGCAGTTCATGGACCAGGTGAATCCGCTGGCCGAATTGGAGCACAAGCGCCGCATTTCCGCGCTCGGCCCCGGCGGACTCACGCGGGAACGGGCGAGCTTCGAGGTGCGCGACGTGCACCGCTCGCATTACGGCCGCATCTGCCCGATCCAAAGCCCGGAGGGCGCGAACGTCGGTCTCATCAACTATCTCGCAAGCTACACGCGCATCAACGATTTCGGCTTCCTCGAAGCGCCGTACGCGAAAGTGGAAAACGGAAAAGTGACGCACGGAGATCGTCTGGCTCGACGCGTCCGAAGAGGAGAAATATATCATTACCCACGCCGGCATGCGCCGCGATGCGGAAGGCCGCTTCGTGGACGCCGTGCTTGAGGCGCGCATCAAGGGAGAAGCGGGCACCTGCACGCCGATGGAGGCGCAGCTCGTGGACGTGGCGCCGCACGAATTCGTTTCCGTCGCGACCTCGCTCATCCCGTTCTTGCAGAACGACGATGCGAACCGGGCGCTCATGGGTTCGAACATGCAGCGGCAGGCGGTCGTGTCCGTGAAGCCTGACGCGCCGTACGTCTCAACCGGCCAAGAGGAAAAAGTGGCGCTCGACTCGGGATACGTGATCAGCGCCGAGGACGACGGCGAGATTTTGGAGGCCGACGCGAACCACCTCACGGTCAAGTACCGCAAAGCCGTAAAGACGTACCAGCTTGAAAAATTCAAGCGCTCGAACCAGTTCACGTGCATCTCGCAGAAGCCGCTCGTCGTGAAGGGCGATCGCGTGAAAAAAGGGCAGTTGCTGACCGACGGGCCGTCCATCGAGAACGGCGTTTTGGCGCTCGGGCAGAACCTGCTCGTCGCGTTCATATCATGGGAAGGCGCGAACTTCGAGGACGCGATCATCCTGTCGGAGCGCGTCGTCCAGCAGGACCGCTTCACGTCCATCCATATAGACGAGTATTCTTGCGACGTGCGCGACACGAAGCTGGGGCCCGAAGTCACGACCTACGACATCCCGAACATCTCCGAAGACAAGCTGAAGAACCTCGATGAGGAAGGCATCATCCGCATCGGCGCCGAAGTGAAGCCCGGCGACATTCTGGTCGGCAAGATCTCGCCGAAAGGGGAATCGGAATTGACGTCGGAAGAGCGCTTGCTCCGGGCCATCTTCGGAGAGAAGGCGCGCGACGTGAAGGACACTTCGCTCACCCTGCCGCACGGCAAGATGGGCCGCATCGTGAACATCAAGATCTTCGACCGCGAGCGCGGCGACAAGCTCGAACCGGGCATCATCCGCCGCATCCAGGTTGAGATTGCGGAACTCCGCAAAGTACAGGCGGGCGACAAGCTCGCCGGCCGCCACGGCAACAAGGGCGTCATCTCGCAGGTGCGCGCGGTGGAAGACATGCCGTACCTCGAGGACGGCACGCCCGTGGACATCATATTAAACCCGCTTGGCGTCATCTCCCGCATGAACCTCGGGCAGATTTTGGAAACGCATCTCGGCTGGGCGGCTTCGAAGCTCGGCTATCGCGCGATCACGCCGGGGCTTGATTCGGCGAGCGAGGCGGAGATCCGCGAGGAATTGAAGAAAGCCGGCCTGCCGGAGGACGGCAAGACGAAATTGTTCGACGGCCGCACGGGCAAGCCGTTCGCGAGCCGCGTGATGGTCGGGCAAATTTACATGCTGAAGCTGAACCACTTGGTGGAGGACAAGGCGCACATGCGTTCCATCGGGCCGTACTCGCTGATCACCCAGCAGCCGCTCGGCGGCAAGGCGCAGTTCGGCGGCCAGCGGTTCGGCGAAATGGAAGTGTGGGCACTGGAGGGATACGGCGCGCGCCACACGCTGCAGGAAATGCTTACCATAAAATCGGACGATGTCCTGGGCCGCGCGGCGGCGTACGAGTCCATCATCCGCGGCGAGGAGATCAAGGAGCCGAACGTGCCGGCGTCGTTCAACGTGCTCGTGAACGAATTGAAATCGCTTGGGTTCAATATCCAGCCGATCTATAACAATCCTACCGATCGCAAGGACAATTTCTCCGCTCTCAAAATTACGGTCGCGTCGCCGCAGGACATCATGCAGTGGTCGCACGGCGAAGTGACGAAGCCTGAGACGATCAACTACCGCACCCAGCGCCCGGAAAAGGACGGGCTCTTCAGCGAGCGCATCTTCGGCCCGACGAAGGACTATGAATGCTATTGCGGCAAGTACCGCCGGATCCGCTACAAGGGCGTGATTTGCGACAAGTGCGGCGTTGAGGTAACGAAGGCGTCGGTGCGGCGCGAACGCATCGGCCACATCGCGCTCGCGGCTCCGGTTTCGCACATTTGGTTCTTGAAGAGCATCCCGTCGCGGCTTTCGCTCATGCTCGACGTCTCGTCGCAGAAGCTCGAGCGCGTCATCTATTATTCCGCGTACATCATCACGGAGGTGAAGGACGAGAACCGCAAATCGGCGCTCGAGGAGCTCGACCGCGAGCTGAAGGGCAAATTGAAGACCGTCGGCGACAAGGACAAGGCCGTGAAGGGCGAGATTTTGGAGGCTGCGGATACGACGCGCGAATATCTGGAGGACTTGCACGTGGGCCAAATTTTAAGCGAATCGGAATATTTCAACCTGTCGCGCAAGTTCGGCAGCATCTTCAAGGCATCGTCCGGCGCTGAATCGGTGCGCGGCATTTTGGAAAAGATGGACATGAAAAAGGCGGCGAAGGAAGTCGAGGCGGAACTCGACGACGTGAAGGACCCGATGGCACAAGGAAAATTGCTGCGCCGTTTGAAGATGCTGAAGGCGATGGTGCGGAACGGCAGCCGGCCAGAGTGGATGGTGATGACGATTTTGCCGGTGCTCCCGCCTGACCTGCGCCCGATGGTCGCGCTTGACGGCGGGCGCTACGCGACCTCCGATTTGAATGATCTCTACCGCCGCGTCATCAACCGCAACAACCGCCTGAAGAAACTGCTCGAGATCAAGGCGCCGGACGTCATCGTCCGCAACGAGAAGCGCATGCTGCAGGAGGCCGTGGATGCCCTGATTGACAACTCCGCGCGGTTCGGCACGCAGGAAATGTCCGCCCAGCGCCGGCCGCTGCGTTCGCTCGCCGACATGCTGAAGGGCAAGCAGGGCCGCTTCCGGCAGAATTTGCTCGGCAAGCGCGTGGACTATTCCGGCCGCTCGGTGATCGTCGTCGGCCCCAACCTGAAGATCGACCAGTGCGGCGTGCCGAAGCGAATGGCGCTCGAGATGTTCCGGCCGTTCGTGATCAGCGAGATCATCAAGCGCGGGCTGGCGCACAATATAAGGAGTTCCGGCCGTTTTATCGAGGAACATATGTCCGAGGTGCTCGGCATTTTGGAAGAGATCATCAAGGACAAGCGTGTGCTTTTGAACCGCGCGCCGACGTTGCACCGGCTCTCGGTGCAGGCATTCAAGCCGATGCTGATTGAGGGACTCGCGATCAAGATTCCGCCGCTCGTCTGTACCGCGTTCAACGCGGATTTTGACGGCGACCAAATGGCCATCCACTTGCCGCTTGGCACGGCCGCCCAGCACGAAGCGGAACACATCATGGCATCGGGAAAGAACCTGCTGAAGCCTGCGAACGGCGACCTCGTGGTTGACCCGAAGAACGACATGGTGCTCGGCGTGTATTACCTCACGCGGAAGGAGACCCCGAGCGAGGCGAAGGGCAAGGAGCCGATGCGTTTCACGTCGCTTGATGAGGCCTTGATTGCGATGCATTTCGGCGCGGTCACGCTCCATACGCCGATTATTTGGAATAAATTAGAGACGACCGTCGGCCGCATGATTTTCAACCGCGAGATTGAGGAGAAAGTGCCATACGTGAACGAGACGCTCACGAAGAAAAAATTGACGAAGATTCTGGCGTCCATCGTTGACCTGCACGGCGCGGCGGTCGCGGGCGAAGTGATCGACCGCGTGAAAATGCTCGGTTTCCAGATGGCGACGAACTCCGGCATCACATGGGCGATGGCGGATCTCGTGATTCCGAAGGAGAAATATGGAATCATAGAGAAGGCGGAGGAGGACGTGCGCGTCGTGAGCAGCCAATATGAAGAGGGGCTTCTGACCGACGCGGAGCGCAAGGCGCGCGTTATCGCCATTTGGGAAAAGACGAAGGCTGAAATCGGGAAGTTCGTTTCCGGCGTCCTGCCGCCCGACAATTCGGTCTACCAGATCGTAGATTCCGGTTCGCGCGGCTCGTGGTCACAGCCGCTCCAGATGATGGGCATGAAAGGGCTTGTGGCGAACCCGAAAGGCGAAACGATCGAACTGCCGGTCAAGTCGTCGCTCAAGGAAGGGCTGTCGGTTTTGGAATACTTTATCTCGACGCACGGCGCGCGCAAAGGCACGACGGACACCGCCCTTAAGACCGCGCAAGCGGGCTATCTCACGCGGCGTCTGGTGGACGTGGCGCAGGAGCTTACGATTCGCGAAGATGATTGCCGCGCGAAAGAAGGCATCGAGCTCGTGCGCAGCGACGGCAAGGAATTCAACCAGACCTTTGCGAGCCGGCTTTTCTCGCGCACGGCGCTCGAGGACGTGAAAGTTGGCAATAAGATCCTCGTCCGTGCGGACGAGATCATTGATAAGGCGACATCGGAACTGATTGAGGCGACGCCGAAGATCGAATCGGTCATCGTGCGGTCGCCGATTACCTGCCGGACCTTGTACGGCGTCTGCGCGAAGTGCTACGGCTACGACCTTGGCGTGAACAAGCCGGTGAGGTTGGGCACGGCGGTCGGCGTTTTGGCCGCGCAATCCATCGGCGAGCCGGGCACGCAGCTCACGATGCGGACGTTCCACGCCGGCGGCGTGGCGCAGGCGGACATCACGCACGGCCTGCCGCGCGTCGAGGAGATTTTCGAGACCCGCGCGCCGAAGGGCCGCGCGGTGATCGCGCCCTTCGACGGCGTCGTGGAAAGCGTCAATGAGAAGGGGACATTGAAAGCCGTCCGCCTCATTTCGGAAAACAAGAAAGCGAAGGCGCAGGAAATCAGCGTCTCTCGCGGCACGGTCATCTTCGTGAAGGCGGGCGACAAAGTGAAGGAAGGCGACCAGCTCTCCGAAGGCAATATGGACATCCACGAGCTCTATGAGCGCAAGGGCGCGATGGAGGTTGCGCGGTACATCGTGAACGAGGTGCAGCGCATCTACCTCTCCGAGGGCGCCGCGATCAACAACAAGCACATTGAGGTGATCGTGAAGCAGATGGTGTCGCGCGTGCGCATCAGGGACGCCGGCGACGCGCTCGACTTCGTGATGGGCGACATCGTGGAGAAGTCGAAATTCCTCGATGTGAACCGCGCGATCAAGAAGGAAGGCGGCACGCCGGCGAAAGCGGACGAGATCTTGCTCGGCATCACGCGCGTCGCATTGTCCGCAGAATCGTTTTTGTCCGCCGCGTCGTTCCAGGATACCTCGCGCGTACTCGTGAAGGCAGCCATCGAGGCGAAGCTCGACCCGCTGCGCGGTTTGAAGGAGAACGTCATTATTGGCCGCCTGATTCCGGCAGGACAGTACGACCTGATCCCCGCCGCACCGGTGCTCGATGAAACGGAAGCGGAAGAAGCCGCGGCGGTTGCGGAGGCCGCAAGTGGCAAGTAATCCTCCACCGCTTAAGATTCGATGGACGGGCAAGCGACAAGAAAGAAAAATAACAAGCATAGATCCCGGCCTTCGCCGGGATGCTCAGGGAGTTCTTCGGGTGAAGCGAGGAAGCAAAAAAACGAAGGGAATCTTCTCTAGAACTAAGCTGTCCAGCCCTGCCAAACATGGAGCGCGGTTGCGGGGGAAGATTCCCTTCGTTTTTTTGCTTTCGTCATTATTTGAAGAACTCCCTTCGCATTTGCAAGACCTCATGCGCGAACGACGCTTCGTTTTCCCTCCTTGGCCTCGGGAGGGTGATTTCAAAAACCTTCTCGACGGTGAAATTTTTTATGAGGAGCACGCGGTCGGCAAGCGACACGGCTTCTTCGATGAGGTGCGAGACCATGACGATGGTCTTTTTGGTTTCGCGCCAGATGCGGATCAGATCCTGGTGGAGCTCCTCTGTCGTTTTCGGGTCAAGCGCGGAGAACGGCTCGTCGAGCAGGAGCACGGTGGGATCCACGGCGAGCGCGCGGGCGATGCCGACGCGCTGCCGCTGGCCGCCCGAAAGGTCGCGCGGATATTTCGATTCAAGGTCTTTCAGGCCGACCATTTCGATATAGCGGTCGGTTTGTTCTTTTACCCCTCGCTTCTCACTACTCGCCCCTCGCCCCTTTGTCTTCAACCCCATCGCAACGTTCTCAAACACGTTCAGCCATGGCAAAAGCGCGCCGGATTGGAACACCATCGAAATATTTTCCGGTTTCACGACTGTGCCGCCCGTTTCCTTTTCAAGTCCCGCGATGATTTTCAATATGGTTGACTTCCCGCCGCCCGAGGGACCGATGGCGCAGACGAACTCGCCTTCGGAGATTTCGAAGGAGACGTTCTTTAGGGCGGTTTCATTGCCCGGTTCGAATACTTTGGAGACGTTGGTGAATTGGATGAGGGGCATGAGGATAAATTTTCAATTTCTAATTTTCAAACAATTTTCAAACGCGGATCCATTGAAAATTCCGTCATTCAATCATTGGAAATTGTTTGAAAATTAGAAATTGAAAATTATTCAAACTTAAACCGCTCCGAAAGCCGTAGCAGTTTTTGCCATACGAAGAAATTCAGGAGTGCGATCGCGCCGACCATGGCGAGGATGGCGATGACGAAGACACCGTTCGCGCCGGTCGAGGACGCATTTACCAAAACGCTTCCGATGCCGAAGAGGTCCTGGGCCGACGTGCCGCCCGGGATGTAGGTGTGGAGGACTTCGGCGACGATGATGATGTTCCAGCCCTGCGCCCAGGCGAGGAGCGAGCCGGTGATCAAGTACGGCACGGTCGCGGGCAGGAGGATGCGCTTCAAAAAATCCCAGCCGCGGACGCCGAACACGTGCGCCGCATCCTTGATGTCCGTCGGGATTACCTTCATGCCGCCGACCAAGCTGAAGACGATGCTCCAGAGCATCGTGATAAAGAGGACGAACACCGCCGCGCCGTTCAGGAACCCGAAGCGCACGAAAAAGATGATGATGACCGGGAAGAAGGCGAGGATCGGCACGGACTGCGCGACATCGAAGACAGGCAGGAAGACGCGCTCCATGAGCGGGCTCTTGGTCACGAGGAGCGCGAGCGGGACGGAGACCGCGAGCGCAAAAATGAACGCGATAAAAAGCCGCAGGAAGGTCGTAGCGAGCGCCCGGCCGATATAGCCGAGCGAAATCGGTGTGGCGACGACCGGGAAGATCGCGAAGAACCGCAGCACGATGAAGAGGATGATGATGGCGAGCAACGGCGCGAAGGCCGAATGCGCGCGCTGCCAGATGGAAGTCGGATAGCTGAAGCCGAAGTGG
The DNA here is from genome assembly GCA_963745135.1 of uncultured bacterium. Classification (GTDB taxonomy): domain Bacteria; phylum Patescibacteriota; class Minisyncoccia; order UBA6257; family 2-01-FULL-56-20; genus REEB161. The sequence continues at coordinate 11,446 of CAVUWW010000037.1, forward strand.
CGGGCGGTGTGGTGGATGTGCTTGCGGTTGTCCATCCCGTTAGAAGCAGATCGCGATCTGCGAGCTGCGCAAAACTTTGTTTTTAGCGCGACTTTGCATATTTCCCGGTTTTCCCGTAAGCAGCGCGATCGCGGCTTCTAACGGGATCCATAGCTTAATTATACTTCATCGCCTGTTTTGTCATCCCGGGTTTGACCTAGGATCCATGTTCTCTGTCATCCTGAACGAAGCGAAGGATCCCTTTGGCATGAGATTCTTCGCTGTCGCTCAGAATGACAGGCCCCGCCGCTTCCTCCCATACTCATGCAAAATCAGCGCGATGACGATGACGTCCAATACGGTGATGAACTCCAGCAGAAGGTCGGGTCCAAAAAAGAGCGAGTAGATTTGGTAGATCGCGAGGAGCGTGAAGACGGCGGCGGACGCGGGATACGCCCAGAGTTTATTTTTCAGCAAGCCGACGAGCAGTGCCAGTTTCACCACGCCGTGCGCGAGGAAGATGAACGCCCAGAATGATTGCGCGCTTGCCCCTACGAAGCCTTGCGAAGTGGGGCCGGACAATCCCTCAAACCCGCGGAGAAGGATGCCCCAAATTAGGTCGCGCGGCACTTCGCGTAACTCGCCGCCGAGGAAATAATAGATGATATTGTTGAGCGTCACGGTGCTCGCGAGATAGAGCAAAATCCCGAGCAGCGTCTCGCCGACGGCGATGACGGTCTTCAGCCAAACACCCCATTCAAAGAGCTGATGATAGTCCTTTTCGGTGAGGAACTTCATCTAACTATTATAACCCAGCGCATCCGTTGTGCCCCCAAATGGAATCGAACCTAGGTCAACTGCTTACAATCGGCAGTTCGTTAAAAATGTAAGCGCCCGTACGAATTCCGTGCATCGTGCCCCCACTAGGAATCGAACCTAGGTCAACTGCTTAAAAGGCAGCTGCTTTACCATTAAGCTATGGGGGCACGATGCATGCAATGCATCGGACGGCGCTTACATTTTTAACGAACGAACCGATTGGTAAAATTTTCAGCAGAAAATTTTACTAAAGGCGACTGCTCTACCGATTGTCCGCCAGAGGCGGATCAGCCTCAGACTGAAGCTATAGGGGCGTTGAACCTTTATAATATAATCAAAAAGGCGATTTTCTTCAAGACGTGAATAAGTATTGCATGGGTGAAAATATTCCTGTCCCTACCACAATATTAGTAGCGTGCCCGCAGTGCCACCAGCCTGTTCAACCGGAGTGGTACTTTTGCGCGAACTGCGGAAGAAGCTGGGCGAGCCGGCGCTCTCGACAAGCACCGGAGCGCAGGTGTTGCTTTACGCCTTCAGCATCGTCCTGCCGGTGATCTGTTTTTTGGCGGTGAGCTACTGGCAGGGAATCAAATATTTCCGCTCGGACAACCCGAAGGCGAAGCAGATCGGCATCATCGCGATTGCGCTCATGGCGATTTCGACCATCATCACGTTCTGGATCGCGATTGTTTGGAT